>NZ_NOLI01000262.1:0-4784 GCF_002245975.1 Nostoc sp. 'Peltigera membranacea cyanobiont' 213
TAGCTAGTTTTTGATACTTGTATTTATGTCTTATAAGCTAGCCACAGCAAAGCTTTGATAGTTTTCGGAGATGTCTACTTGATTTACAGTGGCAAAATGTCTTTCAAACCACTAAAAAACTTGAGGTAGAAAGTTATTGTCGTCATGCTAATATCGAGTTTGAGTGGCAAGATGAAACTAATCTCAAAACACGTCAAGTCTGTCAAGCTATTGCTACTCATCCGCGAACTGGTGAAATGGTGTGGTTCAACCAAGCACATTTGTTTCATATTTCCAACTTAAAAACAGAAGTCCGCAACTCTCTACTTTCGGTGCTAAAAGAAGAAGACTTGCCACGCAACGCTTTATATGGTGATGGTTCTAAAATTGAAACATCAGTAATCGAAGAAATTAATCAAATATATCAACAAGAATCAGTAACGTTCTCCTGGCAGGAAGGAGATATTTTAATGCTCGACAATATGCTAGCTGCTCATGGACGTAAGCCGTTTATTGGAGATAGAAAAGTCCTTGTAGGGATGGCAGAGCCTTATTGTGCGTCATAAAAATTAGTGATGGATGGGAAATATGCAAAATTCTACTATAGAAGGGTTCCAAATTTCACCTCAACAAAAGCGTTTATGGCTCTTGGCACAAGAAGGCGATCGCCAAGCCTATCGCGTTCAGTGTGCAGTCTTAATTGAAGGAAATATCAAATATTCAATTCTCGAAGTTGCCTTACAAAAAGTTGTTGATAGATACGAAATTCTCCGAACTAACTTGCAGGCATTAAAGGAAATGAACATTCCTTTACAGGTTATCCATGAGAATAGATCGGCATCTATTAATTACTCTAATTTTCACGATTTAGAGTCAGAAAAACAACAAAGTGAAATTGCTAATTTATTTCAGCTATATAAACAGATAAATTTTGATTGGCAGAATGGTAGTGTTTTAGAGATAAGTTTAATTAGTTTCTGTCCCATTAAAAATATTTTAATGCTGGGTCTGCCATCTTTTTGTGCCGATATCATATCAATTAATAATTTGGTTGGAGAAATAAGTTATACTTACGCTGCTTGTTTGTATCAACAAGAGTTAGCAAATGAACCTTTGCAATATGCAGATATTTCCGCATGGCAGATTGAATTATTTGAAGGAGAAGATGCGGTAAATGCTAGAGAGTATTGGCAAAAACAAAATGTCTCAAATTTGTTGAAAGGAAAGCTACCTAGAGAAAAATCCCTGCCCGCCAACATCGGCTTTCAACCCCAATTTATTGATATTCATTTCCATCCAGATATATTAGATCCGATTCAAGCACTAGCAAAGACAAATGCTGTGAGTGTGGCGACAGTCTTAATGGCTTGCTGGCAGATATTAATTTGGCGTTTGCTCGACAAGTCGGAGATGGCGATCGCAATTTGCTGTGACGGCAGAAATTATGAAGAATTAAAGCCAGCAATTGGATTACTGGCTAAATATCTCCCTGTTGCCGCTGATTTCGATGAAAATGCGACATTTGCGGAAATATTGCCACAAATTGAGCAAAAGATTAGCGATGTTTATCAATGGCAAGAGACTTTTAGTTGGGAAGAAATTGTCTCTAGTAATGGGAAGAGTCAAGAATTGTCATTTTTCCCATTTGCTTTTGATTTTGGATTGCAGCCTACTAAGTATTTGGCTGATAATGTCACATTTTCTATTCACAAGCAGTACGGTTGTATTGAGCGATTCCAAGTAAAACTATCCTGTTTGCACGGGGATGATTCTCTAACAGCAGAGTTACACTATGATGCCAACTTATTTACTCGCCAAGATATGGATTGCTTGGCAGCACAATTCAACTCTGTGTTAGCTAGTGCAATTAATAATCCCACAAACAAGATCGCCCAACTAAACATCCTCAGCCCAGATCAGCGCCAGCAACTACTATTTGAATTTAACAAAACCGAAACCAATCACTTCCAACATCAATGCATCCACGAGCTATTTGAACAGCAGGTAGAGCGTTATCCAGAGCAAATCGCTGTTGTTTATGAAAACCAGCAATTGAGTTATGCCCAGCTTAATAGCCGTGCCAATCAACTTGCCCGCCATCTACAAACCGTAGGCGTTGGTTGTGAAACAATTGTGGCACTGTGCGTTGAGCGCTCCCTGGAAACGATCGTTGGTCTTTTGGGAATTTTGAAAGCGGGTGGAGCCTATCTTGCTTTAGACCCTTTACTCCCATCTGAGCGTCTAGCTTTCATGTTGCAAGATGCTGATTCCTCCCTAATTTTGACCCAACAGCACTTAACTCAACTGTTCTCTAAAACACAAGCACCAATAATCTGTCTAGACACCGATTGGGGGGTAATCGATCAACAATCAGATGAGAATTTGCAAAAAGTTGCAACTCCAGAAAACTTGGTTTATGTAGTTTACACTTCCGGCTCTACCGGCAAGCCTAAGGGTGTGGCTGTTGAGCATCAGCAACTCCTCAACTATTTATATAGTATTCAAGAGAAATTAGATTTGCCTGCGAATGCTAGCTTTGCAACCGTTTCTACCTTTGCTGCTGATTTAGGTAATACAGCGATATTTCCGGCTTTATGTACAGGGGGATGTCTTCACGTCATCTCCCAGGAACGGGCAACTAGTCCAGAGGCTTTAGCAGATTATAGCGATCGCCATCCTATCGACTGTCTTAAAATTGTTCCATCTCACTTAGATGCTTTATTAAGTGCGTCCCAACCTGAAAAAATCCTACCGAAAAAGTGCTTGATACTAGGTGGGGAGGCGCTAAATTGGAATTTAGCCGTAAAACTCCAGCAATACGCACCAGAGTGTCAAATCTTCAATCACTATGGCCCATCAGAAGCAACTGTGGGGGTTTTAACCTTCATGTTTGAAGGTGAGCCAATGGGGGATAAATCTGATTATGTGCCTATCGGTCGTCCACTCACAAATACTCAGGTCTACATTCTGGACAATTATCTGCAACCCGTACCTGTGGGAGTGGCTGGAGAACTTTATATTGGCGGAGATAGTTTAGCGCGGGGCTATCTTAACCACCCAGAACTGACGAACGAGCGGTTTATTTCCAACCCCTTCCAAAGAAGCAAAGAAGCCAAAGAAGACAATTGCGATCGCAAAGCGTGTACGAAGTACTCTCGCCTCTACAAGACTGGAGATTTAGCTCGTTATCTCCCCAATGGCAACATTGCATTCTTGGGACGAATCGACGACCAAGTTAAAATTCGTGGCTTCCGCATCGAACTTGCCGAGATTGAGTCTGTATTAAGACAGCATCCTGCCATCCAAGAAAGCATTGTATTAGCACGGCCAGACAATTTGGGTAACAAGCGTCTGATCGCTTATTTTGTCTCAAATCAGCAATCGGAATCTGCGGTTAGCGACCTGCGGAACTTCCTCAAAGAGAAACTGCCGGAATATATGCTACCGGCTGCTTTTGTGCAGATCAAAGCATTGCCTCTAACCCCCAACGGCAAAGTAGACCGTCAAGCATTGCCTAATCCTGAGAGTGTTAAACCAGAGTTAGCCGGAAAATTTGTCACTCCTCGCAATCCGATTGAAGAAGCGATCGCGAAGATTTGGTCTGGGGTGTTGGAACTTGAGCAGGTAGGAATTTATGACAACTTCTTTGAACTGGGTGGAGATTCGATTATTAGTATTCAAATCATCGCCAGACTCAACCAAGCAGGTTTACAACTAACCCCGAAGCAGTTATTTGAGAACCCAACTATTGCTGGATTGGCTGAAATAGCTGGTACTATTTTAACTATAAAGGCTGAACAAGATGCTGTAACAGGTTCATTCCCTCTAACGCCAATTCAGCACTGGTTCTTTGAGCAAAAGTTAGGCAATTCACATCACTGGAACCAGGCATTACTACTGGAAGTAGCATCAGAAATTGCCCCAGATATACTGGAGCAAACAATACAGCAATTGCGATCGCACCATGATGCCCTACGCTTGAGGTTTGTCCCTGAAGAATCAGGTTGGCAGCAAATGAACGCGGGAGTGGATGAACTTAAAGCCATACCTTGTTCCTATGCAGACTTATCAGCATTGTCAGTCACGCAACAAGCGATCGCCTTTGAAACCTCTGCTACTCAACTACAGACGAGCCTGAATATCACAGAAGGTTTGCTCATGGGTATGGTGCGGTTTAATTTCGGTGACAACCAGCCACAACGCCTGCTGTGGGTAATTCATCATCTAGCGGTGGATGGTATTTCTTGGCGAATTTTGCTGGAAGATTTTCAGCAAGTGTATCAGCAGCTCAGTCAGGGAGAAAAAGTTAAGCTACCCGCAAAAACAACTTCCTTCAAGCAGTGGTCTAATTTTCTTCAGGAGTATGCTCAGACAGTTCAACTTCAGCAAGAGTTACGCTATTGGTTACAAACATCCCATCAGTCCATTTCACCTCTACCTGTAGACGATCCTGACGGTGCTAACACGGTGGCATTGAGTCGTAGTGTATTAGTCTCTCTTAGCATTGAAGAAACTCAAGCATTATTGCAGGATGTGCCAGCTGTTTATCACACCCAAATCAACGATGTACTGTTGACAGCATTAGTACAAGCTTTTGCTCAATGGATCGGAAGCAGCTTGGTGCTAATAGATTTAGAGGGACATGGAAGAGAATCTATAACTGACAATATCAACTTATCGCGAACAGTTGGCTGGTTTACCACTATTTTCCCAGTGCTACTCACCTTAGGGACTTCCAAGCAATAAAATCACCAAATACAAGAATGATAATCATTGTGAGGAGGGGGAAGGAGAAGCAGCCGTCG
>NZ_NOLI01000263.1:0-4783 GCF_002245975.1 Nostoc sp. 'Peltigera membranacea cyanobiont' 213
ATTTGGTTATTAGTGCGATCGCAATGCTGTTTTCTTTGCGGTACTCGTTTACGCAATAGTTGTGCTAACTGCAACGAACCAACGTGTTCAAAGGTACGCGAAACGGCAATCTCATTGATGGGGAGTGGGCCGACGTTCGCGGACAAGCGTGGGGACATGGAACGCTCAAGTTACGGATTTCGGGTACAACTTTTATGGAGAAGATCGACGGCACTGGCAGCGGATTCGGCGGGATTCGTTGGGGCCGTGGCGGATGTAACGACACGCAAGGCAACCCGGGGTAGTGTGAAGCGAGCTGTAAGCAGGGGCAAACTCAACAGTTTAGTTTATATAAATTGATAAATATGTTTTCAGCCCTTGCAGCGATCGCTTTTTCAAAGCAGTACACTGGTACTATGCCGAAAATTCCCCACTGCGTAGGCGTAGCCCGCCTTCGGCATCGCTGTCTCCTCTACTCATACAACCCCCACCTCATCTGTATCGTTCACCCTGATGGTGTAGACGGTGATAGCTGCTTGGACTTTCGAGAAGACCCCAACGCCGAACCAGTAGAACTGTGGGAGCCAGAAGGCGCAACCTACTACAACGGCGAACTAATTTTGCAACCACAACAGAGGTGGACACAACAGCAAAAACTGGAGTTACTTGATTGGCATCCGATGTTTACTGGTAGATGTCCACAGTGTAGTAGTGAATTTGACCGGGGCGACACTTCAAGGGTGCATTGGGATTGTAAGTGCGGCTGGATGGATGATTCAATTTAGAGCGTTCGCTCTTTCTTACTTATGCTTTATGGCGCTACTTTTTCTTTAAACTGCTTTCCAGCAGAAAACGCAGGCACTTTGGTCGCTGGAATTGTCATTGGCTCATTGGTTTTCGGATTACGCCCTTCACGTTCTGAGCGATCGCGTCGCTCGAATGACCCAAAACCAATGAGCGTTACCTTTTCACCATTGGCTACAGCTTCGGTAACAACTGACAAAAAAGCACTAATGACTTCATCAGCTTGCTTTTTTGTGACATTGGCTTTGGCTGCTACAGCATCTACTAATTCGCCTTTGTTCATAAATCACCCTGAAACATTGCCAGTAATCGAAATTTAGCATTATTACCTCTTATTCATAAAGGGGAAAAGGAATAATTTTCTAGCAACACGCGAAAATTAACAATGCACGACTACTACTACTGTGTCGATTTGGCATGATAGATAATCGCTATTTCGCTTCCCTGAATGTCTGACTGCTGTAACTGTTTATTAATATTTTTACGGATGCAGAGGTACAGTTCTACATACTCGTTCTACCTGCCAGCCAAAACTCTGTTTGCCTGTTGTTAGCCACCATCCCTTGATAAATTTAGCTCGCCATAAACATTGATACTAAATGTAAATTCGATATCAATGTAGTTCTTGGTATATCCTGTGGGCAAAGGCGCAAAAGGTGCAGATCGCTGTATAGCATTGAGTGCTACTTCATCAGTTACATTAAATCCAGAGGTTTGTACAATATTGAGATTGCTAACTTGACCTGAACGGTTAATAGTAAAGTTAAGCACCGTTCGCCGATTAGACTGGCTCATTCCTGGTAGCCACTGCTGTTGAACACGTTGCTTTAGTTTATTTAAGTAAGAGGTGAGGTCTATATCTAGACTGCGGGTATCAATACCAGAAGCCCCAAGGCGATCGCGGTTGGAATTAGGCACAGCTGCAAGTTGATCGCCGCGATAATTCTGACTAGATACACCCACAGTACCACCCAACAAACTTGCCGCACCTGTTTTTAGAGATGACTCAGCTTGGGTCGGTGTTCGCCCACTGAATCCAATTCTCGACTGCCCTAACTTTTTAGGATTGTTTGGTGCTGGTAGTGTCGTAGCTCTTTCAAGTGCTGTTTTTCCCAATTGGGCTGACGGTGGTGTAGTTATTGCTACTACTGTATTTCTTTTGAAATTACGTACTTGCGCTGTGCTTGTAGGTGCTGAGGCTATTTGTTTGGAATTGGGTGATATTAGTCTCGTTAGGGGTACTATTTTTCTCAGTGGAGTTGCTGATGCCGTAATCGTTGGAGCGAATGCATTTTTCTTGAAATTAGGTACTTGTGCTTTGGTTGCAGATACTGATGCTACTTGTTTTGGGTTGAGTACTAAAGGTGTTGTCAAAGACGCTGTTTTAAGAAGCGGAACTGCCTGTGATCTAGTCACTGGTGCTACTGTAATTTTTTGAGAGTTAGATACTTGTACTACGTGTGCAGATGATGCCGTTTTTGGAGATTTGAGTTGCGGTTGTTGACCAGATAGATTTGGTAATTCCATTTTCTGCTGCTGCCGTCCTGCCTGGAATACCTTGAGGGGAGATGAGGCTGTTAAGTCAGAAGAACGCGCATTATCGGCTTTATGTCCTCCCAAATACCCTGACTTTACCAGAGAAATAGGTCTTTCTGGAAAAGCTTTACCGCCAGCAAGAGAATTTTTGCTAGCCCGGATTGAGGTTTCAGGAGGTATGTCTGTTTTATTATCGGGAACTTCAACTATCTGGATTGGAATCTCTTGGCTAATTTCTTGCTTCGGCTCATGTATCAAAGCTCTGTGCCAATATTTGCTCCCTATTAATAAAATAGAGTGCAATAGGATAGAAATAACTACACCAAAGATCATATCGACAGAGCGCACACTCCGATTGCACACAAATTCATCAAATGAAGCCATGTTATTGTACTTTCTTTAATGGCAGCCTCAACAGTCTATTTATAGGGTACAGGCTTCTGTTGTTTCCGGTTATCTATAAGACTGGCAAAATTCCCTTGGCAGACTACTAGACATAATGGAATAGATATATGCCCCAGAATTCCTAGAGGTGTCAGTATGACTGTTATCACTCCTGATCGTTTCCTCGTAGAGGAAAGCCCTTCTCACGCCGCGCACGAGCCAAATCGCACCCTCTGGATCAGTGAAGCAGGAGGGCTTACCCTGTTTGGCGCGTTCATCGAAGTTCTGCAACCTGGCTCTCGTTCATCGATCAAGCATTGGCATAGTGCTGAGGATGAAATGGTCTATGTCCTCGAAGGCGAGATCGCGCTCATTGAAGGAGACACAAAGACTGTATTACGTCCTGGCGACGCTGCAACTTTTCAAGCAGGAGTGGCGGTAGGTCACTTCCTTGAGAATCGCAGTGCCAAAGCAACGCGATGCCTAGTAGTCGGCAACCGAGCGGCAGTAGACACAATCACGTATCCTGACCTTGATCGGGTATGTCACCGCGATCGATCCCTGCCAGACGACATCTGGACTAACAGTGTGGGAGAACCTGCTCCGAGTCCCTACTAGCAATAATTGCAGGATGCTTTTTGTACTATTTTTGTGGGTTTACCTTGACCAAATCCTTTGCCAGACATGGTAGTTGGTATATTTGATACAGGGATTTTAGCAGGGTTTGAGGGTTGTGAGGGGGAGCGATCGCCATGCATCCTCTAAGAACGGCGCACTTCAACAGTTATTTCCGCGATCAGGCGATCGCCTGACGATGCTAGAAGTGATTGCTTTACAATTACTCCAAATCACATTTTGGGGATAAAAATGAAGCAAGATGACCGCTATACACTGGTCACTGGGGAATTAGGCGCACATCGGCTTTCAATCCTCAACACAGTTCACAAACCCTACACTGAATGGTCTTCTTCGTTATCATCAAGCTCCCGTTGCATCACCCTTGGAATATTAGCTTTAGCTTACTACAAGGGGAGCATCCGCTAATCTCAAAGAGTAAAAAACGCATTATCCTTTCAGCGATCGCCCAATTCATTTTCTTAGAGGAAACCCTGAACGCATCACTACCAGATTGCCTTATAGGAAAAGTTAGATTGAATATGAATGAGACTTTAGCAGCCACACTAGGGGAATTACAAGCACAAATATATTGGTTACATGATGCTGAGGAGTTTGCAGAATTGGCATCAGCAGCAGCTACTATATATATGAAACTTGGTTATACTCAACAGCAGTCCGAAACGGTAGGTAATTTAATTAGTCAGGCTTATCAATTATCTGATGATGCTGTTTTAGCCCAAGAAGCAGGTGATTTTGACAAAGAAATACAGTTTTATCATCAAGTTAAAGATAAATTAACCCAAGTAGAAACTACATTAGTTTATCAAAACAGCATTGCCATACATCAAATGAAATGGTGGATGTATTTTCGTCATCAACAAAAATTACAAACTATTATTCACTTATTTTTACAACATTTTCAAGCTGTAGGGTTGATGAACTTACTTACTGCTCTTAAACTTACATATTTTATAATGGAAATATGCAAAGTTCATAAATCGCGTGACACAGAAACCACCAAACATAATGCTATAAAATACTGGACAGAATTATTGAAAATCAAACCGCCACAATATCCTTATCTTGGTTAAATTACCTATTTTTCTAGGCTAACTGCTTCAATCACGTTGCAATACAGTTCGGTTAAAGAGAAAAGGGAAATCTAGAACCAATTACTGCTCAAGAGAAATATTGTCCGAGTAGATATGCCATCCAAAAATAGGGCTAATGCAGTTATTTAATTTGCCAAATATGTACAGTACTATCCTCATTACTACTAGCAAGGGTTTTACCATCCCGGCTCAAAGCAAGCCCTAAAACAGAACTGGAACCATCTTGAAAGGTATGCAACGGCTTTAAAGTCTCTAAGCTCCACAGTTTAATACTGCCATCATAATTGCCGCAAATTAGAATTTTTCCATCGGGGCTAATGGCAAGAGATTCAACTGAATTAAAATTATCA
>NZ_NOLI01000264.1:0-4735 GCF_002245975.1 Nostoc sp. 'Peltigera membranacea cyanobiont' 213
TATATAGGACTCATATTTGATTTTTGAAATACACGTAGGGTGTGTTATGCCGTAGGCTTAACGCACCACCCTTTATGTTTTGGTGCGTTACGGAAGCCGTAACACACCCTACACATACTTAGATTTTTTCAGAAATCAAATACTAGTCCTATATGGAGTTGAGAGTAACAGATAAATTTTCAGCTTCTGGCTTCACGATCGCAACTGCTGCGATCGCACGTTGCCAAGTTAATTTTTTTGTAGTTTCATCCCAATGCCAGCGTAATAAGTTAGCGGATTGACTCTTAATAATTCCTGGTAAACCAATCGCTTTTCTAGGTGCATTAGTAGCTAAAGCGATCGCACTTTCTACGTCACAAATTCCCCACTTCACCAAATTTTGCACTCCCACCAACAAGGGTAAAGTCGTCCCCGACAAAGTGCCATCGGCTAGTCGTGCCGTACCGTTTTTAACTTCAATTTGCCGACTATCCCAAGGATACACGCCATCGGGTAGCCCCAGAGGAGAAAGAGCATCGCTGACGAGGAACAGTCCTTGTTCTCGATCGCTAGCGCGAAGTAAAATTTGCAGCATCGTGGGCGAAACGTGTTCGCCATCAGCAATAAAACCACACATTACATCAGGATGGATAATTGCTGCCCCTAATAAACCTGGTTCGCGGTGATGTAATGCTGGCATGGCGTTGAAAGCATGAGTTACCATCGTTGCCCCCTGTTTAAAGGCACATTGCGCTTGGGTAGATGTTGCCTGAGAATGCCCTAAACTGACAATGATTCCCAGAGAACGCAAATATGGAATTACTTCGCCAGTGAAATCTAATTCTGGTGCTAAGGTGATGACTTTCACAACATGGGCATAATCACCCAAAACCTGCTTTACCCGATCCATTGTCAGAGGTAAAAGATACTCTGCTGGATGTGCGCCGCGCTTTTGCAAATTCAAAAATGGCCCTTCTAGGTGTACTCCCAGAATCTTTGCACCTGCTGGTTGATTGGGAAGAAATTCAGCAATAATAGCAAGCGATCGCTGAATATTTTCTACTGAAGTTGTCACAAGTGTTGGTAAAAATCCATCTACCCCAACATCCCACAAAAATTGTGAGATTTTCTGGAGTTTATGAGCATTTTCAGCCGTCAAATCAGGAAATGCCAATCCCAAAGCACCGTTAATTTGCAAATCAACGCCACCCAATGAAATCCAGTCGCCAGCAACATTTATTATGGATGCACGGCTGCGTGCTTCTAATGTACCCATCGGCAAGATTTGCTCAATTATGCCCTGTTGGTTAACCAAGAGCATCTGCAAATCTTTATAACCAGGCACTCTAGCATTGATAATATCTACAGGATTTTCTATTACTTGGGTCATCACACTAACGAGAAGATAGCTAAATCTGATTTTAGATGCAACCAATATCAATAAATCAATTCAAACAACGCCAATAGATGAGATGATTATCGGCATAACCTACCTCAAATAATTTTGAATTTTAAATTTTAAATTTTTAATTATTATGACTCCCCTAGTTGGTATTATCATGGGCAGCGATTCGGATTTGCCCACTATGAAAGACGCGATCGCAGTTTGTGAAGAATTTGGCGTTGAAAGCGAAGTGGCGATCGTTTCTGCTCATCGTACTCCAGAACGCATGGTGCAATACGCTCAACTTGCACACCAACGCGGTATTAAGGTGATTATTGCCGGTGCCGGCGGTGCTGCTCATCTACCGGGAATGGTAGCGTCTTTAACTCCACTTCCTGTCATCGGTGTTCCTATACCCACCCGAAACTTACAAGGTGTGGATTCTTTGTATTCTATTTTACAAATGCCTGCGGGTATTCCTGTGGCAACAGTGGCGATCGGTAATGCCAAAAATGCCGGACTTCTAGCAGTACAAATCCTCGCAACTCATCAACCAGAATTGCTAGAAAAAGTGCAACAATATCGCCAAACCTTATGTGAATCAGTAGTTGCAAAGCAAGAAAAACTAGAACAACTAGGCTACGAGCAATATTTACAGCAGATGTTTTCAGGTAATTCGTAATGGGCTACGCTAAGGATAAAAGGATTTGGTGCGTTAGCGACAGCGTAACGCACCCTACTAGCGTGTCAAGACTAAAATGTTGCAATAGATTTTTGAGAAAATTGAGATAAATCAATACTTTCTGCTTTATTCTTAATGCACTATTTTAAGCTTGACACGCCACTACGTATCTGTTCAAAAATCAAACCGGATTCCTATAACTGTTTACTGTTCACTAATAACTCTTAAGCAAGCCTTTACAGTCTGAGAAGCACGCAAGAACGTGAAGGCAAAAGTTGCTACAGCCTGCGCGAAACACCGAAACGTCTTGGCAGAAGCTCCTACAGAGAAGACGGAAGTTGCTACAGCCTGCGCGAAACACCGAAACGTCTTGGCAGAAGCTCTTACAGAGAAGACGGAAGTTGCTACAGCCTGCGCGAAACACCGAAACGTCTTGGCAGAAGCTCTTACAGAGAAGACGGAAGTTGCTACAGGGTAGACAGAAACAGTTATCACTTATACCAATTTAAAGAACGATCGCCACAGATGTAGCGTGTGTTATCGGCGAAAGTACACCACCGCAAATCTTTGATGGTTGCGTTAGAAGATTTATCCGTGGGGTTTCCCCGTGTCCTCTTCACTTGCACCAAAGGCGATCGCAGTGATTAAGATTATAATTTTCACCTGCATCAAAAGCGATCGCGCTGACCGACAAAAAACCCATAAAAACAGTGTTTTGTCAATACTAAGTAGAACGACTTGAAAAAAACAAACTATGTAAAGTAATGTAACTTTAGCGAAAATCAGTTCGTAGTAAGGACTTTAGTCCTGATTTGAGAACTTTAGTTCTCACTACAAACCTTTAATTATTTACCCTGTTCTACTTAATTAGATGAGTTTGCCCTAGCTAGGCGATAATCTGAAAATCGCTGGCATTCAGTGCGGGGCTGCCTTGAATGGTGGCAAATCGAGTGAACCTCAGTGACAAAGGATTGTCAGAGATGTAGTTCAAGCCTCCCGTCTCTAAGTTGTAAACAATTACTTGTTTGGCGATCGCATTGACTTGTTTAGCGATCGCATTGACTTTTTTGGCGATCGCATTGACTTGTTTAGCGATCGCATTTACTTGTTTGGCGATCGCATTGACTTGTTTGGCGATCGCATTGACTTGTTTAGCGATCGCATTGACTTGTTTGGCGATGCCTACGGCTGGCTACGCCTACGCATTTTGTGAAGAAGCAATCTCCAACCCTTGAATTTTTACTGATTATTATGTTATGATTTTAAGATTTTTTAAAGTTGGATATTAGTACACAACCAATCTACAGCTTATTAACAGGTTAATCAAGGGTTCCTACGAAAGATCCTACCAAACCCACTTTTCCCACCTAACCGAACAAATACTGTTATTGCCAAGTATGTAGTTCAAAAATTCGTATAAAGATTATTTGATACAGTCACTACCTCTGCTACTTGACTAAATCTCTGACTTTTCCTGTTACGGTAATTGAAAAAGAGGCAGGGGGACAAGAGGTGAGAACTTGAAACAAGTCTTTTCCCTTGTCCCCAATTCTCCTTGTCCCCAAGTCCTCTTCCCAATGTCACATGCTCATGAAATTCTAAGATTGAAGCGATCGCTCCAGAATCAATACAGCATTCTGAAGTATCTTGATTCTGAGAACTTAGTCAAAAATTGAGAGCGACAACATCCATGTGTCAATTGCTCGGAATGAATTGCAATGTTCCAACGGATATTTGCTTTTCTTTTGAAGGGTTTTCTGCACGGGGAGGAAGAACAGATCATCATAGCGATGGTTGGGGCATTGCTTTCTTTGAAGGAAAGGGATGTCGGATGTTTTTAGATGCCCAGCCTTCTATTGCTTCTCCGGTAGCGGAGTTGGTGCGGAGTTATCCTATCCACTCAACCCATGTCATAGCCCATATCCGCAAAGCTACTCAGGGTGAAATTGCCCTACACAACTGTCATCCTTTCCGCAGAGAATTGTGGGGTCAGTATTGGGTGTTTGCCCACAATGGTAATTTGCCAAATTTTGATCCCGAAAATTTGGGTTTTTATCAAGCCGTAGGTGATACAGATAGTGAAAAAGCATTCTGTATGATGCTAGAAACATTGCGATCGCGCTTTCCTGATGGTAAGCCTGACATCAAGAAACTTTACCCTGTACTAAAACAAATTAGTGATGCGATTGCACATATAGGTATATTCAATTACTTATTGTCTGATGGAGAACACTTTTTTGCTCATTGTTCAACCAACCTCAGCTACATTGTCCGCCAAGCCCCCTTTGCAGCTGCCCATTTAATCGATCAAGACATGACCGTAGATTTTCGGGAAGTGACTACCGAACGCGATCGCGTTGCTGTCATTGCTACCACACCTCTCACTGACAACGAAGTTTGGACGCGAATCCAACCAGGAGAATTACTAGTTTTTCAGGATGGACTACCCCTGGAATATGTATTCAGCTAAGAATCCGATCTTGTTAGCTAATTCAAAAATTAACCAGAATTTTCCCATTTAGAAAGTATCTAAATGGGTTTTGTTTTTCCTACTTTTCATATTGAGTAAATAGAACGACTGGGAAAAACAAAACTATGTTAATAAAATTAAAGCCCACATTCCGCACCCTAACTGTCACAAAGGGGTTTTTACGGAGGATTTTTCTCGATAAAAAGAGTAAAATCAGACA
>NZ_NOLI01000265.1:0-4630 GCF_002245975.1 Nostoc sp. 'Peltigera membranacea cyanobiont' 213
AACATCCTGATTGGGATGAACATCGCCTTATTACCGCAGCCATCTCCCTGTTTCTGCTGCAAAATGCTGATGGAGACCGCCGTGTTTCCCAAGTTTATCTCGAAACTCTGTTTCGTCGTGGCTAATGTTATTCCCTAGAAGACACGAATGCCGTGTTTACCTAACTGCCGATATTCCATAAGTCATCTCCTTCTGACCTTTTTGAATTCAAAATGCAAATTAGTTAGCAGAGGGTAGCGACCGATCTTTAATTTTGTTTTAGTACTTTTTCAATTTCTACTAATTTGTGACGTAAGACTTCCTGTAATTCTATTAATTCAGCAGGGTTAGCTTGCTTGAGCAACTCTAAAGAGAGTTTTTGCAAACGATTAGATGCTTGGGATACTGCTTTTTTCTTCGTATTTTTGGTTACTGCTACCTCGGACTCAGATGCTATCACTTCAGCTACTAATTTTCGAGTAGCAACAACAGACAACTTTTCTACTATTACTTTGTGCGTAGTCTCTTCCCTAATAGATTTTGCTTTTTGTTCAGTCAATCCCAAATTTTTTGCGGAAAGTTTTTGTAGAGCCATTGCATGAACACCTTTAAGTCCTGCTCTTATGGCAAGTTTTAGGTCTTCTGCTAAAGATAGCATCGGAAAAATATTGGCATCGATAGAAGCAGGATTTAGTTGTAAATCTAACAATAGACTTAAGATTGCTCGTTCTGAGTCGCTTAAATCTAAAGATTCTAGTTCTTTTTCTTGTTTTTTTGCATCTGCTGTTATTAAATCCACCAGCGATGTTATACGCTTTTGACTATTCAAACGTCGAACTACTGTTGAAAGAATACGCGGAATATCTTGAAGTTCTAAACCAGTAATCGTAGACAATTCGCGCGCGATCGCCTCGGCTTTATCTAAAGGATTAAGGTCTTCTCGATGTAGAGAAGTTAGTAATGCTTTACGATGTAAACCAGTTGGTTCTGGAATAATAACTGCTGACAAGGTTTGCCAACCTAAAGCTTTAGCACTGCGCCAGCGTCGCTCTCCGTCAAATATTAATAGATGATTCTCCCTTTGAATCAGAATAACTGGTTGTAACTGTCCATCACTAGTTAAAGAGCGAGACATAGATTCAAGACTTTCAGTTAAAAATGTTTGTCTAGGTTGTTCTATATTTGGCTCTATTTGCTCGATAGGAATTGACAAAATACCTAATTGTGACTGAAGTTGTGTTCGCAACTCTTCCAATTGTCTTTCCAACTCGCCAGAATTTTTGTCACGAAGTTCTTCAATCTCTGCTCTTAATTGCTGTATTTCTTCCTCTGCTTCAGATAATTGCTGAGATTGCTTCGCACCTGAAAAATAATTTGTAAGATTAGGAGTGTTACGAGCGCACATAATTATTTTGTCTTTTTATTTGTCTTAGGTTTTCCAATTAAAGTCACAATATGAGAAGTAGTTTCTTTAAAATCATCTTTAGCAGGATGACTAGGACGGTAAAGATGCAATGGTAAACCTTGACCACTGGCATTGACAAATTCTGCGCTATCCCGGATTGCCGGAAATGCTCGAATCTTCATCTGTTGCAACTGTTCAGGCAATCCTGCTAGCATTTGTCTATGAGTACTTCTGCGAACATCATATTGATTGGGAACAAATCCTAAAATTTCTGGAGTTGGGTTTAAACGTAAGTGTTTGCAATGATAGTAGTACCATTCCAATAAATGTGCTGCACCTTGAATTGATTTGGGTTCTAGCTGTACGGGGATAATAATATGTGTACAAGCGGCTAGAGCCATTAAAGGTAAAGGGCCAAGGGTTGCAGGGCAATCAAAAATAACTACGTCCTGTGCTAGTGGATAATCTGTTAAACAGTCGGCTAAAAGGTAGGCTCCTCTTTTGTGTAGGACAAGTTCATCTGCTGTTTGGGTTAATACCATTCCCCCTTGACATACGACAACATTATTCGTGTATTGGCTCCAGCAAGGAGTTAATGGCCAAACACCGTCAAATTGATCTTTGAGAACTCCTGCTAAAGTCTGTTCTGGTTCTGGTGGATTCAAACCACAGAATAACGTTAATGAGCCTTGTGGATCTAGGTCTAGTAGGGCTACATTGTACTTGCGTTTTGCTAAGTCGTAAGCTAAATGAACTGAAAGTGTAGTCTTACCACTGCCTCCAGCATTGCTAATTACAGCTAATCGAATTTGCATGGCTTCGCTTTAAGTGCTATTTCCGAATCATATATTGTGACGCTGAGATCATATATCAATATATGATCCAACTAATTACTTGTCTTTTTTACTGTGTCTTCCATTCAAGATAGTTTATTAAAGAAGGTTTTATGGCAGACATCATGAAATCTAGCAAACTCCACCCAAACAACAATCAAAGCTCAAACACCCAAGTTCAAAACTAAAACAGACCCCTGATGCTAATCAGTTAGAGGCAGAGTTTCTAAATGTAACTGATGGTCAATAGAGTTGACCCGAAATGCACAGGAAGCGATTAACATTATTCTTCGCAGCGATCGCAGTGCTGCTCATGAGTCTGCACAGTCGCCCAAAGCGCAGCAAGCTTCTAAACACCGTGTTAAAAACTCAGAATATTTCAAGCGGTTTCAGTATGTGAGATTTCTAAACTGCAACAAACCAGCAAGGCGGATTATATTTTGAGTACAAGAACTGCAACAGGAATACTTTGCAAATTTATAAGTGAACCTGTAGTTGGAGAAAATAACGGGCGACCTTCAATCATCCAAATTAAGGTTAAGTGCCCCGACTGTGAGCAAACGGCGATTAGGCTGAGTACAGGAGAAGTTCTTTCAACAACAGCAATTCCTTCTCCTTGGACATAAAAAGTTTTCAACTAGCCAAATAATCTTTAATCAAGTCTTGCTCACGTCTTAAAGCTTTCATTCCTTGTCCATGAGCAGAGCGTACCTTGGAATGACTGAGATTGAGTTTTTGTGCAACTTGTTTTGCAGTCAATTTGTCCTCGCCCGACAACCCAAACTCTAACATTAAGACTTGGCGTTGATTTGGCTTCAAGGTAGCTAATAAATCCTGTAAATCTGACCGGAGACATTCTAGAGCAACATACTCTTGTGCGGAGATTCTTTCGTCGGGTAATATCTCTTGCAGTTGGTTTTCTTGGTCCTCTCCAATTCCTAACTCCAAAGAAACTAGCGGACGAAATGCGTTTAGGCATTCGGAAACTTGTTTAGGTGATGCGTCAAAATAATTCGTAATTCGTAATTCGTAATTTTACCCCAAGACTGTTCACGCAGCGTTCCGTAGGAAAGTCGCCTGCTCTGAAAAAAGGCATTATGTTTTTTATCTCCATCAATGAATTGAGTTGCTCAGTCCATTAATTACGAATTACGAATTACGAATTAGTAATTATTTAGTCATGGCGTAGGCGAATAGTGTGAGATTGTTCTGCAACTGCTCTGGTAATTGCTTGCCGAATCCACGCCTTTTGCATAAGTAGAGAATTTATAGCCCCGATTCGGCTCAAATTTTTCTACCGCATGAAAGTAAACCGATAGCTCCCTCTTGAATCAGATCCAAAAATTATAGATTACTCCAACGATACTTTTTAGCGACTGCAACCATTATTCGGAGATTGGCAGTAACCATTAAATGTTTTGCCAGTTGGACTTGTTCAAGGATTTGGGTTAATTCTGCTTCTGTCTTATTCACCTTGGCAGAGAGTTCAGACCCATTTGGAGAACGCTTTAGCCGTTGCACGAGAAGATTTTTTGCTGCTCAAGTGCCAGCATAGACCTTACAAGTCCTGCATAAAAAATTTCAAGTCTCAGTTAATAGCCTATCGATACGACCAATTTCTCGTAGATAAATTCCAAGTGTATCAGAGCCAAAGCTCGCCATCTTGCGTGAAGCTAATTTAGACCTTGACAGTAAAGTATAAATCAAACAGTCAACGATGATCTAAATTAATTTCTGCTGCATTGATAAAAAGATTTCAAAAAATCCTAATGGGGGCTATATGGGGGTTATATATACCCCAACAATCGCTCAAGACTTTGGTGAGATTTTGACCCCTATATAGGGTGTATATAGGTGCTAAATGGGGTATATTTGACTGGTTAACATTTTGTACCCCATTTAGCCCCCAAGGGGTTATGATAAGCTCTTGAGATTAGGAAAAAAGGGGAAGTTATTTTATTCTTCTCTCTCCTGCTCCCCAAAATTACCTGAACAGATAATTTTCACAAATTAAAGTGTATTACTTGGAGCCTATGTCAAACATTCACACGTTACAAAAAATTTTTCCTGCGGGTTTCGATAACGGTTACGGAAGCCTAAAACTTTTAGTCGAAGGGTTTGAAGTGGTTCGTGTCCCCAGCTATATAACCAATGCCGAGATGGAAGATGTACCCGGACGAGTAGTTTTTAACGGTAGTGCTTATACAGTTGGAGAGTCAGCTTACCGGACAGGGAATTATTTTGACCGCAACACAGACAATAATGAAAATAAAGTCAATAATGCGTTGTTGACTTTATTAGGTGCATTGGCACATCTCCCACACCGTAAGGCTTGTCACTTAAAATTAGTCGTCAGTTTACATGATGTTGCTCTGGCATCAGAACTACAAAAAGTACTCAATGGAGAATATCA
>NZ_NOLI01000266.1:0-4595 GCF_002245975.1 Nostoc sp. 'Peltigera membranacea cyanobiont' 213
GGAGAGAGAAGTATTAATTATTGCCCAATGCCCCATGCCCCATTCCCTATTCAACACTGGCTAAACGCCCCGCTTCCGCTAACAGCACTCGTGAATCGGCACTAACTGAGTCACGTAGTGCAAGAACTGTGAAAGCCACCAAAGTACCCAGCAAAGCTGCTCCTATAGCTTGATGAGAGACAGTGAGAGGCTCGACTTGGAGATGTAATTTGAAAGTGGCGAATCCCAACAAGATTTGTAATGTCAACAACCCACCAGCGATATTTGCCAGTCGCCGTAAGGCTGGATGTAGTGCTGGTGTCCGCCAACAGATAAATACCATTGCCAAGATTGCCACTGTTGGCGGCACCAAACCAGCAATATGGCTGTACATCACAGTACAAAGTTGAGAACCGCCTAAGCATTGGTGTAGCGCCCAGCGAGAGCCTACCAAAGCACCCAAGAGACTTTGCAGGTAAACCAGAACAGCAGCAGTTAAACCTACCCAAGGCAACTTACCAACGGTTCCAGTCCCCTGATAGGGGGTGAGTGCTGTGCCGATAATCAGGAGGGTACTAAAAAATAACAGCGCCGTTCCTAAATGGGCGGTAACGATATCAAACCGCAACAGTTCGGTAACGGTGAGTCCTCCCAAGATGCCTTGGAAGACGATTAAAAACAGGGCGAATGTGGATGCCCAAGGTAGCCAAGAGGGTAAGAAACGACGATGCCACCAGGACAAACCGAAAAGTGCGATCGCGCTTAAACCTATTATTGCTGCATCCAATCTGTGAAACCACTCCAAAAACACTTGGAGATTCATTTGCTTGGCTGGCACAAGTTCGCCATAGCATAAGGGCCAGTCTGGGCAAGCAAGTCCAGCATTCATCACGCGGGTGGCACTGCCTATTGCCATCAAAATTAAGGTGGCTATGCATATTTTCCACACCAAGCGCCGAATCATTTCCTTGGGCTTTTGCTGCTCAACTGCCGCTTCATTTTGTTGTTGTAGGACAAATTCGCTCATGAAGGATACCTTCTGCCCGCTCTTGGTGGATCTCTTAAAATTTTCAATTTTCTTTTAGTGTCCCATCTTCACCCTAGCGTATAGGCTCAGGGTTTATAGATTAGCACTCACTTATACTTTGAATCACTTCAGGAAGGTTTTGCCTGAAGCTTTAGGTATTTTTCAAGATGTGAAAAATTGATCGATCGCAATTAATTTAAACATTCTAAATTTTTCCTTAAATTTTTCCACTGATTTCTATCTACTTTTGAAAGAAGGCAAAATGGCGCAGCATAAAGCCTGCGGTATAGCAACTCTTAGAGACCTAGGCGTAGCTTGCTTCTTTGCAGGAGTGCGCTTGGGGCGAGTCCGCGAGCATCGGCAGAGGGCAGAAGGAAATAATTATGAATGAAAAATTTAACTTTAGTTTTGGGTATAAAACCCAGTGCTTCAATCCCACGCTTTTAACTGCATCAGGGTTACTTCTACTTCTTGCCTCCAATAGTCACCTTGTACCCAAAATTAGTAAAATAGTTAAAAAAATTAATAAAAATTTCAGACCTCTGGACTCTATACCTTCCAGCCTAGACTACCTTAGTAAGTGGGCAGCTTTAAGATAACGTAGTAAATTCAATTAAGTAAGCCGTGAAGATTCCAAGTTCAATCTGGACATTACTCATTGGCATCGTGCTAACGCTAGCCAGCCTTTGGTACGGTCAAAATCACGGTCTGTTGCCAGCAGCAGCCACGGATGAAGCCGTCTTGGTGGATGGTCTGTTTAACGCGATGATGATCGTTTCTACAGGTATATTCCTGTTAGTCGAAGGTATTTTAATTTACTCTGCATTTAAATACCGTCGGCGTGCAGGTGACAATGAAGACGGCCCACCAGTTGAGGGCAATGTACCTCTAGAAATCCTCTGGACGGCGATCCCAGCAATTATCGTTATCGGTATTTCTGTTTACAGCTTTGATGTTTACAACGAAATCGGTGGCTTTGATCCCCATGCTATCCATGAAGCGCCGATGAATCAGGAGTCGATGAAAATGCCAGGGCATGGAAGTGCTATGGCTGCAACTTTAAGCGATACTCCTGGCAGCAGCGAACCCAACCTCAATCAAGAAAAATCTGATGAGGCAATGCAAGATCCGGCTACGGCAGAAGTTCGTAATGCTGACCAAATTCCCCAACTGCGGAATGCCCCAGGTGTCGGTAGTGTTGCTCCAACAATTGGCGAAAGTCCTGATAGAGAAGGCAAACCAGCACAATTACAGGTCAACGTCACTGGTTTACAATACGCCTGGATTTTCACCTATCCTGAAACTGGTATAACTACAGGTGAAATGCACGTCCCCATCGGGCGAGAAGTGGAAATCAATATGACAGCCAACGATGTCATCCATGCTTTTTGGGTGCCAGAGTTTCGCCTCAAACAAGATGCGATCCCCGGTAGGCAAAGCAATATTCGCTTCACCCCCAAAAAAGCAGGAGATTATGTCCTGATCTGTGCTGAACTTTGTGGCCCCTATCACGGTGCAATGAGAGCGCCAGTAGTTGTTGAGTCAGAAGAGGCATTTGACAAGTGGATGCAAGAACAGCTTGTTGCCAGCAAAGAAACATTAAATCAAGCCGTTGCTGTTAACCCAGCGAATTTATCCCCAAATGATTTTCTTGCTCCTTACACCAAGGACATGGGAATTAAACCAGAAATCCTCCATCAAGTTCACCATTAGCTAATTATGTTATTTAGTCAAAATCCAATGACTAATGACCAATGACTAATGACCAATGACTAACAACTATGACACAAGCTCAGTTGCAAGAAACTGCCAATATCCCTGCCCTTCTTGAGGAACCAGGGGTCAGAAAATGGCAAGACTTCTTTGGCTTTCAAACCGACCATAAGGTGATTGGGATTCAATACCTAGTCACTTCGTTTATTTTTTACTGCATTGGCGGCGTAATGGCTGACTTGGTTCGCACTGAACTGCGAACCCCAGAGGTAGATTTTGTCACCCCGGAAGTCTACAACAGTCTATTCACGCTGCACGCCACAATCATGATTTTCTTGTGGATTGTGCCAGCCGGAGCAGGATTTGCTAACTATCTAATTCCCTTGATGATTGGGGCAAAAGATATGGCATTTCCTCGGCTGAATGCTGTCGCTTTTTGGATGATTCCCCCTGCGGGTGTGTTGCTTATCGCCAGTTTATTGGTAGGCGATGCACCAGATGCAGGTTGGACTTCCTACCCTCCCCTGAGTTTGGTAACAGGACAAGTGGGTGAGGGCATTTGGATTATGAGTGTCCTGCTGCTAGGTACGTCCTCAATTTTGGGGTCGATAAATTTTCTAGTAACATTGATCAAGATGCGTATCCCCAGCATGGACATCCACAAAATGCCCTTGTTCTGTTGGGCGATGTTCGCTACTTCGTCACTGGTTTTAGTATCAACCCCAGTCTTAGCAGCAGGTCTGATTCTGCTTTCCTTTGACTTAATTGCCGGGACAACATTTTTTAACCCAACTGGCGGTGGCGACCCTGTAGTTTACCAGCACATGTTCTGGTTTTACTCCCATCCAGCCGTTTACATCATGATTTTGCCCTTCTTTGGGGCAATTTCAGAAATTATCCCCATTCATTCCCGCAAGCCGATTTTTGGCTATAAAGCGATCGCTTATTCATCTCTAGCAATCAGCTTTTTGGGGCTAATTGTTTGGGCGCACCACATGTTTACCAGTGGTATCCCCGGCTGGTTGCGGATGTTCTTTATGATCACCACCATGATCATCGCCGTACCCACAGGGATTAAAATATTTAGCTGGTTAGCAACCATGTGGGGTGGAAAAATCCGGCTTAACAGCGCCATGTTGTTCGCCATCGGCTTTGTCGGCACCTTTGTAATCGGCGGCATCAGTGGCGTAATGTTGGCAGCAGTGCCCTTTGATATTCACGTTCACGACACCTATTTTGTAGTAGCCCACTTGCACTACGTCCTATTTGGTGGTAGCGTTCTAGGAATTTTTGCCGCCATTTACCACTGGTTCCCGAAAATGACGGGACGGATGGTAAACGAATTTTGGGGTAAGGTTCACTTTGCCTTGACAATTGTTGGTTTAAACATGACCTTCTTACCCATGCACAAACTGGGTTTAATGGGCATGAATCGCCGGATCGCTCAATATGACCCCAAGTTCACCACATTGAACGAAATCTGCACCTATGGTTCTTACATACTGGCAATTTCGACATTTCCCTTCATCATCAATGCGATTTGGAGTTGGTTGTACGGCGAGAAAGCTGGTAATAATCCCTGGAGAGCATTGACCTTAGAGTGGATGACGACTTCACCACCTGCGATCGAGAATTTTGATCGAACCCCAGTGCTGGCTACAGGCCCCTACGACTACGGTTTGGAAAGGGCTAACGAAGGTGTACCCTTATCCGATCCCAATCCAATCTTGTCTGGCGGGCCAAACTCAGTATTAAGAGCAGAACCCGATCCAGCCGTTGCTGCTAATCCCGAAGACCGCAAATAAACTGCGACTGGGGACTGGGGACTAGGAATTTCTTTCTCTCTGCTCCCCGCTCCCCTTGTCCCCTTGTCCCC
>NZ_NOLI01000267.1:0-4523 GCF_002245975.1 Nostoc sp. 'Peltigera membranacea cyanobiont' 213
TGAACTTCTCGTTGACCCCGGTTGTAACGAGAATACAGGGTTGTTCCATTGCCAAAGTCTAAAATGGTTAATTTTTTCGGCAGTGGATGCCCAAACAATGCACCCATCCCCTCTAGCACAACTTTCAGCACTTCTACTTTTACTTCTGATTGCTTGCCAGCAAGTATCGGCTGATATTCTCCATTGAGTACTTTTTGCAATTCATCAGCCAGACCAACATCATGTAAACTGACGACTAATTTTAAGTGCCAAGCCTTACGGTGTGGTAGATGTGCCAATGCACCCAATAAAGTCAATAATGCGTTATTGACTTTGTTTTCATTATTGTCTGTGTTGCGGTCAAAATAATTCCCTGTCCGGTAAGCAGACTCTCCAACTGTATAAGCACTACCGTTAAAAACTACACGTCCTGGCACATCTTCCATCTCGGCATTAGTTATATAGCTGGGCACACGAACTACTTCAAAGCCATCGACTAAAAGTTTGAGACTTCCGTAACCATTATCGAAACCCGCCGGAAAAATTTTTTGCAACGTGTGAATGTTTGACATAAAGACAAAGGTAATACACTTTATTTGTGAAAGTTATCTGTTCAAGTGATCTGCAAGGGCAAGAGAAAGAAGAATAAAATAACTTCCCCTTTTTTTCCTAATCTCAAGAGCTTATCATAACCCCTTGGGGGCTAAATGGGGTACAAAATGTTAACCAGTCAAATATACCCTATATAGCACCTATATGCACCCTATATAGGGGTTAAAATCTCACCAAAGTCTTAAGCTATGCTGGGGTATATATAGCCCCCATATAGCCCCCAATAGGATTTTTTGAAATCTTTTTATCAACGCAGCAAAAATTAATTTAGATCATCGTTGACTTTTTGATTTACACTTTACTGTCAATTTTTTGTTGAAAAGCAATTCAGTTTTGATCTTTAACTTCTTGCTGACTAAGTAACAAGTGCGTTATTACTTGCTTATAGGTTCAGCTTTCTCAACTGAATTATCATTCACACCCAAAGTTAATTCCAAAAGAATTTTTTGGGGATAAGCTTTTACTACTTGCCGATAAACATCATAATTAGTAGGTAGTGCCTTCTGTAAATTACCCACTCCGTAGGTCAGTTTGTACTGAACATCTTTCATCAATTCAGGTTTGCCTGCCTCTTCTTGAGATTTTTTACGTTGTTCAACTTCATCAACACTTGGCCGTGGAGGTAAAGTAGGCCACCATAGCCCTCGATCATCTGGGCCAATTACTTCTCCCGGTGGTTTTACTCCATTTCGATTTAGCACCGAAGTAGTAGCAAAGGTTTCAATGCGGGGTCGTGGTTCACTAGTTAGGTTATTAGCATACTTAACTTGCCAGGTGTAACTGGTGAGTGCTGTAGCTTCATACTGTTCAGCAGTAGTAGTGCTGCAACTAGTTAGTATCAGTGCCGTTAGTGCAGTTATTATTGAGGGTAAAATTTTCAACTTTTGCATTATCAATTGTTAATATCTCTTACCAATCACTCTTGATCTTGGTGTGTGCCATCATTGCTGCCAAGGAGAAGGAATCGCTGTTGTTGAAACCACCTGACCCGTTGTTAATCTAATCGCCGTCTGCTCACAATTAGGACATTGGACTTTCACCTGAATTAATGAAGGATGACCTTTGTATTCTCCCATTACTGGTTCCCCAGTAAACTCGCTAATTATTCCCTGCTGACAGTGCCAACACTCCAATATCACGCGCCCCACTTGTTTGTCGCAGTCCAAAAACTGGATATGTTGACAGCGTTCTGGCGGTAACTCTTCTTCTTCATCGCTCTTTGTCAATTGACCCTGCTGCTTGGGCTGTTGCGGTAATTTTGATTTTCTCTTGTTAGCAGAGGTACGTTTGGCTTTACTTTTCTCTAAATGTTGCGGTTTTTCAGCGGCGTTCATCTTTGACATGAGAGGTATCACCTCTGCTGGAACTGGCTGCTCAACTGACGGTAGATCATCACTGGGAGTAATGCCAGGCTGAGAGGTTGGCTGCTGTTTCTCTACTGGTTTATAAGCTACAAGGTCAAGCTTTGGGCTTTGGTCGTTGGGTTTTGACTGTTGTTTAGGTGGCTTGGGCGATTGCTCGGTAGACTTCATCAGAACTTTCTTTCCTGAACTTTGGGAAATGAGTGTATTTTAACCACCAATTTATTTCACTAAATCGCTCCTCATCGCCAGAACGAAAGTATAGTTAGCTTTTTAAGTAACAAGCAATTTGGAGCATTAGTTTTTCATTACTTTGGTGTAAAACTTGTGAAAATCTTTGCGGTCTACTTAAATTGTCATAGAATCAGTTCATTCTGTAACTAATATATATATGTTTTTTCATCAAAAATCGCATAGTACTAAGAAAATATGATTATCGCAGTTACTAATCAAAAGGGAGGAGTAGCCAAGACAACCTCTACTATTGCACTAAGTGGATTGCTGGCAGAAAGTTCCTCCTGCCTTGTAGTTGACTTTGATCCCCAAGGCAATTTAACCACAGGTCTAGGAATCAAGATTCAGCCAGGGCAGATGACTGCTTATGAAGTACTTACAGATCGTAAACAGAGCGCATCTGAAACTATTATTGACACCGAGTACGGAATCAAGCTGATTCCGGCTGACATATCTCTAGCATCTGGAGAAAAGCAAATTTTGACCTCGGCAGATAATAGCCGAATTCTGAGAAAGAAATTAAATCCTTTACGGCAAGAATTTGCTCATATCCTCATTGATTGTCCACCTAGCTTAGGTATGTTGACTCTAAATGCACTAATGGCAGCAGATGCAGTCTTGATCCCCGTTCAATGTCAGTTCTTTGCTTTGGAAGGCTTACGACAATTATTAGAAACTATCGAAAGTCTTCGTGATGAAGACACTCACCCCAATTTGCAAATTTTAGGAGTCTTGCCTACAATGGCAGACCGTACACTCACGACCCAAGATGCTCTCAAAACTCTTAAAACTAAACTCCCTGGGGTCAAAATTTTTGAACCAGTTCCTAAGTCTGTTCAGTTTCCAGAGTCCAACTTGGCGCGTCAACCAATTCATCGATATACCACAGAAAAAAAATTGATTGAACCTTATCAAGAAATCGCCAGGGAAATGGCAGAACAGGAGTAATATGGCGAAGCGGCGCTTGTCAATGGCAGATGAAATGGAATTTCCGAATAAAACCAGACAATTCCTGGACTTAGTAGGAGTTACCAATAATCCTCAACTCTCGGAAAACGAATCTATTGAACAATCTTTATTAATAACTCAAATTCACCTAGCTGCTCATCAGCCTCGGCGTTATTTTTCAATTCAAGGAATGGAAAGCCTAGTTGCTTCTATTCGTGAACATGGCATCTTGCAGCCACTGCTTGTCCGACCGTTAGAATCCGGTAATTATGAATTGATTGCTGGTGAACGTCGCTACCGTGCGGCTCAAACTCTTGGAATGGAGCAAGTTCCGGTTATTATCCGCCATCTCAATGACCAAGATGCTTTCCAAGTCGCCCTCCTCGAAAATTTGCAACGGGAAGATTTAAATCCGGTTGAGGAAACTGAAGCTATTTTGCAACTGCTATCTATTCGCTTGGAATGCTCTCAAGGAGAAGTTATTTCCCTACTCAATCATATTGCTAACCTCCAAAAGCAAAAAACAGAAACTACGAACAACGTTGTTCGTAACCAATGGGAAATGGTAGAAAAGATATTTTCAGTAATAGGTAGGTTGACTCCAGACAGTTTTCGTAGTCATCGCCTACCTTTACTAAATTTACCTAAAGATGTTCTAGAAACTTTGCGCCAAGGACAACTAGAATATACCAAAGCTCGTATCATCGCTCAATTGAAAGACAAAGAGCAGCGACATCAACTTCTAGTGAAAACTATTGAAGAAAATCTTTCAGTTAGAGATATCAAAAGTTACATTCAATCAGTTCAACCTCCTAAGTCTTCTCAGCCGAATATCCTTCCTAATCGGATGAAGGAAGCCTATCAGCGAGTTAAGCAAGCTAAAATCTGGGAAGATCCTAATAAAGCAAAAGTTTTAGATAAGTTGTTAGGGCAAATTGAAGCTTTATTAGAGTAAAATCTATGGTTTTTTACAACATATTTCACTTTCCTCACCAACCTTTGAGGCGTAGCTTGCATAGCTTACGCTCGTAGTCATCGTATGGTGAAGCGAAGCAGCATTTTCGACTTTATCATCTACTATTATTGTAATCTCAAAAGAGTATAGTATTTATGTACTATGATGGAACTGAATTCCAGTATTGTAATAATGTGCGGCATCTGAATCATAAACAATGTCCACTCCCTCTAATCTTTCCCCTCAACAAGTAAGCGCCTTTCCTCAACACGAAACAATCACCGGAGTCGTAGAACGCCTAACTTTTTACTCTGCTGAATCGGGTTACACAGTGGCAAGACTGACCCGCCCCCGCAGTAGGGTGTTGACTTTGTGGGAAAATTGTCCACAAAAGTTCATGCAAATTCTGTGTCGTCATCCGAGGTTGAAAATAC
>NZ_NOLI01000268.1:0-4518 GCF_002245975.1 Nostoc sp. 'Peltigera membranacea cyanobiont' 213
GGCTCACGCCAGGCAGCAATGAACTTGGCAATTGAGTTGCGATCGCTTAAATCAAGCGGAGCAACATGAATATTCCGGTTCCCAGTAGTAGCCATGATGTCAGCCGCGACTTGCGCTCCAGCATCGGTATTACGCACAGCTAGTGTGACGCTCGCTCCAGTTTGAGCCAGTGCCCGCGCCGTTTCTACGCCGATGCCCGATGCGGCTCCCGTAACGATCGCCCGCTTGTCGGAAAGATCAATTCCTTCTACAACCTCGGCGGCGGTGGAATGTCGTCCGAATGGTGTTGTAATCAGTGCCATTGTGTATTCCTTTACAAAGGTCGAGTGTTCTGTTTGCCTAACATCGACCGATAAACGCTCAACAGGTATGATAATCTGAGATTGATCAAAGACGATGCCCGTTTCTAAATAGATGAATACGCCGGATTTTGGACGTTAGATTTGCTGAAAACCGTTCGTGCTGTGCTACTTGATTTAATTAAATCTGCTGCTTTCTCACCAATCATGATGGTGGGTGCGTTCGTATTTCCCGTGGTGATTGTTGGCATGATGGAAGCATCAACAACTCGCAATCCCTCAACCCCATGTACCCGCAACTTAGGGTCTACCACTGCCATTGAGTCAATGCCCATTTTGCAAGTGCCAACCGGATGCCATACAGTGCTGCAAGTATCCCGAATGTAAGCTTCGAGTGCTGCATCACTCTGCTTGTCAGCACCTGGAGCGATTTCCTTACCGCGAAACTCATCCAAAGCACTTGCACCGAACAAGTTACGGAGTAATTTAATCCCGACAACTAACTTTTGCACATCAGTTTCACTTTGGAGAAAGTTCATTTGAATCATCGGTGTGTCTTTGGGGTCAGGGGAACGCAAACTGACACTACCAATGTTTTGAGGATGAGTTAAACAGACGAAACTTGTAAATCCTAAACCAGAGTGGGCATAACCAGGCGGTGCCAACACAACCGGGCCGAAGAGAAACTGTAAATCTGGCGCGGCATCCAGATTACCCAGAGTATGCAAAAACAAGCCAGCTTCAGCGACACTACTGCTGCTTGCCGTGTGTAAATCCTGAGTTGCCTCGTGTGCCACGGACACGACAGGGTGGTCTTGGAGGTTTTGACCGACACCCGGCAAATCAGCCACTACCGGAATTCCCATCGCTTGCAGGTGTTCTGCATCACCAATACCGGAAAGCATCAGCAGCTTCGGCGAATCGAACGTGCCAGCGCTTAAAATCACTTCGGAGTTTACCCTAACCTGGTGCAACATGTCCTCGTGCAGGTATTCTACCCCAATAGTGCGGGTACCCTCAAACAACAAGCGAGTTACCAACGCTCCTGTGGTTACAGTCAAATTGGGACGCTGGAAAATGGGTAACAGGAAGGCAGCGGCGGTGCTGTGGCGCTTACCATCCTTGATCGTCAACTGATAGAGTCCTGCTCCTGACTGCTGCATTCCATTGGGATCGGGATTGTGGTCATATCCTAGTTCCACTGCTGCGTCTACAAAACGTTGGGATACCACAGCAGGCGCAATCAGATCGGTGACGCTCAACTCTCCATCGACCCCGTGAAATTCAGACGCGCCTCGTGAGAAGTGTTCTGATTTCTTGAAGTAGGGCAAAACATCAAGGTACGACCAACCGGGATTGCCCAATGACTGCCAGTGGTCATAATCGTGAGAATTACCCCGCAGATAAATCATGATATTAATCGAACTGCTGCCGCCCAGGACTTTGCCACGGGGACAAAAGATTTTGCGGTTATTCAGGTAGGGTTCTGATTGGGAGAAATATGCCCAGTCCACCTCAGAACCTAGTAGACTGAGACATTGCGCTGGGATGTGAATTTCTGGTTTCGTATCGGGATTACCCGCTTCAAGTAGTAACACAGTTGTGTCGCTGTCTTCTGTCAGACGGTTGGCGACAACGCATCCTGCCGAACCTGCACCAATTACAATGTAGTCATAATTAGTCATAAAGTTCTCTTCCTCTGTTATCTACAATGGATAAATGGAGTCAAGAATGAACTCATTAAAGAGCGATCGCTGAAATATTGTTAGTTATTCATTTACAATGCCCGATCTGCTGAATTTAACTGCGTACCAATGGTGTATCTACCAAATGTTCTGCCAGAAACCAAACTTGCGTCTCATTCGTTCGCAGGACTTGACTCACTAACAAATCATTAGTGCCACTATCTTGATTTGCTGCTGTTTTATCGATCGCCCCTCTCAATTCCCCAATTATCAATTCGTGGGCTTCTAGTAACCGCGACAACATCACAGGTACTTCCTCAACGCCGTTGGGCGGACGCTTAATTTTAGTGACTTCTGCTACATGACGCGGATCAGCGATCGCCACGCCTCCCAGTGTTTGTACTCGTTCACCCAGTGCATCAATTAACTCAATTTGTTCGCTGGCGTGTTTGTCAAGCAACAGATGCAGTTGATAAAACGTATGTCCGCGCATCAACCAGTGATGTTTCTTGTAAAGGTGATAGAGAATAATCGTATCTGCCAAAATTTGATTGACTAAAACACAGCTTTCGCTGCGGGCAGTGGGGTTGAGAACAATTGGCAAATCACGAAGAGTACCATACTGCTGAATTTCATATCCATGTTGATGCAGTAAGGGTTGACTGCCATCGACTTCAGTGATACTTGTATTTTGAGTCGGCACGATCGCATCTCCTAGAGTCATAATTAGGTCTGTTCTATTTGTATGTACTGAGAAACTACTTCTCTTAAAATTGCGATTACTTCACAGCAGTGCTGGCTGCTTCAATCACTTTGACAACCTCTTTTGGATGAGAGATAAAAGGAACATGGCTGGAGTTAACTTCGGTTGTCTTAGCATTAATCCGTTTAGCCATAAATCGTTGAAGTTCAGGGTTGATGGCGCGATCGGTTTGAGTCACGATAAACCAGGAAGGAATCGTTTTCCAGGCGATTTCATTCACTGATTGCTCAAACGCTGCGCTGGCGATCGGCTTTTGGGTTGCTGCCATCACTCGCGCCTCAGCCTTTGATACGTCTTGGGCAAAAAATTCGTGAAACTTCCCGCGATCGACATAGAGGAAGTTTGCAGCATCAGACACAATTGCCTTACTAATCGGAGGTGCTGCGTACCTTTTATTCAAATCACTTGTCTTTTCACCGGCATCTGGTGCGAAAGCATTAACATAAACCAGAGCTTTCACCTGTGGATTGCCAGCCGCCGCACCCGTGATTACATTTCCACCATAGGAATGTCCAACTACTACAACAGAACCCTTCTGACTCTCAATTACCCGCTTCGTCGTTGCCACATCATCAGCAAGAGAAGTGAGCGGAATCTGCACAGCAGTCACTCTGTAGCCATCCTGCTCTAACAATGGAATAACGTGTTGCCATGATGTCCCGTCAGCATAAGCCCCATGAACGAGAACGATCGCAGGTTTAGAGTTGGATGCTTGAGGTAATTCCTTGGAGGTGGCTGATGTTGGATGCATTGATATTCCAACGACAACACTTAATGCAAATAACCACAGCAACAATTTTTGAACTTTTTTCCATGTAAAAACTATCATTGCGATCGCCTCTGTATTCTTGCTAAATTGCTGAAATCTCTGATTCTTGTCGTCCGTATAGAAGTTATGAAATACTTGTTGGGATAAGCATCAAAAACCTTAATCATTTGCAGCAACAATGGCTGCCATTATCTGCTCAACAGTCCAGCGATCGAGATAGCGAATTCCATTAATAAACAAAGCGGGCGCAGCCTCCACTCCGCTTCGCAGTCCACCTTCAATATCCGCATTGATCAGATTGACATACGCTCCCTTGGATAAATCCTGCAAAAATTGAGAAATATCAAGTCCTAAACGATTGGCATACTCGACTAGATAGCCATTTCCCAATTCCTGTTGATGGATAAACAGCATCTCATGCATTTGCCAAAACTGCCCTTGAGCCGCTGCTGCTTCTGCGGCTTCTGCTGCCCGTTGAGCATGTGGATGAATCTGTACCTGGGGAAAGTGACGGAAGATAAAACCTAAATTGTTTTCTCCAAACTCCAGCTTCAATTGCTGCCCGGCAACTTTAATCAATCGATAGATGTTGGCACTTTGAAAACATTCATAATCTCCATACATGACGAATACTACAGCAGCATTCAGTACACCTTGAATATGATCTTGGGTTGAAGGCAGAACGAATAAAGAACGATTATCACGGTTGTAAGTCATGTTTCGGTTTGTATTAAGCAAACTTAAGCCTTACAACCCAACTGCGCTAACATTGCTATGGATTCAATATAGACAATTGACCCTCTCTTGTCGTCCACTCTGAGTTGACATTTTTATACAATCTAGTGATGGATGAACCTGTTCATCTCATAGTGGAAGGTTATCTCCAACTAAAGTTGGAGTCTAAAGCCAATCTCAAGGGCAAAAGGTAAGGGACTTCCAAGCAATAAAATCACCAAATACAAGAATGATAATCATTGTGAGGAGGGGGAAGGAGAAGCAGCC
>NZ_NOLI01000269.1:0-4493 GCF_002245975.1 Nostoc sp. 'Peltigera membranacea cyanobiont' 213
TTCATAGTCAGAAGCGTTTTTTTTAATTTGTTCAAGCAAACTGGATGGCAGTAATTCTCGCAAGTTAGGCAACCAATAGTTAAATGTATCATTGGCGGTAGACTCGCTTACTTCAAACTGAATACCTAGAACACCGATTCAGTAATCGGAAAATAAAATAAAAATCAGTGCATGGTGAAATTCATAAAAGAGGAGAAAGTAGTGTAAATGCCGACCAGTCAAGGCTTATGACGACAAGCAGAGCTTGAGCGAGATTTAACAAAATTTCAAGGAAAGGGATAAGCTCAATTGAGGTAGATTCAAGTAATAAATGTGCGGCTCAAGCCTCAGAATCTACGTATGCGACCAGAAAAATGGCATCCCCCGATAGAACTATCAGCATCAGAGCAAAGTATTGTTAAGCGGATTAAACGAGCGAAGCTGTTTACGTTTTTACGGCAATATCGCCATAAGTTATTTGATGAGGAATTTCAAGTAGAACTGAGCAAACTCTATGCAGACTCAGCCAAAGGGCATCCACCAGTATCACCAGCACAGTTAGCATTGACGACAATATTGCAAGCATATACAGGAGCCTCGGATGCAGAAGCGATAGAAGCGTTGGTCATGGACAGACGTTGGCAATTAGTACTTGATTGCATGGATTGTGAAAAAGCACCTTTTTCGCAGGCTACTTTGGTAAGATTTCGTAGTGCGCTGATTATCCACGGTCTTGACCGACGATTAATTGAGAGAACAGTAGAACTAGCAGAGCAAACGAAAAGTTTTGGCTCAAAGCAGTTAAGGGCAGCACTCAATACTGCTCGGTTAAGGGAAAATAGATAGTGGAATAAATCATAATTTGTTCGCGTATGATTTACGAGAACAAAAACAGCTAAAAACGTTGCTTGTACCTGAAGGCACTCTCGAAAAGTTTAATTGTCAATTGCTGAGAATATTTTTAACCTGTTGAACTATAAATTGAGGATGAACAATTTACTGTATCGCCCAAATAATAGATGTATTCAACAAGTTTCCTAAAAATTTGAAAGGATAATAGTTGTCGAGGAGTGCCATTATTTCTATGACATCGTTTTTTACTCTGAAACTTTGAGCGAATTTTCTTGACGACTCTGGGATTACTTCTGTGCTGTGGTGGTGGAATTTTTAACTCTACAATTTCATCAGTTAACCAACTAAAAAATACATTAATATCTGGGAATATTTCTACTGCAATCTGGAACAAAGGGATAGCACGTCTAATCACTCTAAGGCTGCCAGTAAAACTTAGACGTAATGGAGATAATCCTACTTTTTCAGCACTTTGAAACATTAAACAACGTATACAATAATGTCCCAGTAACCAGCCATAAATTTCTTGGACTACTTCACGAGGATTTTTAGAACGGATAGGAGTTTTACGACCATTGAGATGAACTTTTAATTCATCCAAGGTATTTTCTGCCTCCCAGCGCTGGTGATACTCAGTAGCTAAAAGCAAAGCAGGAAAAGTCTTAATATCCATCAAATCTGTAATTAGACGATAAACTTTTTCTGTCCCATTCTCTTCAACAACATATTCAATTACACGGATTGGGATTCGGGTTGCACCTTTCTTTTTAGACTTACCATCAGGGGCAATCCACGACAAATAAGAACCATCATCAAAAGTTTGAACTACCTCGAATTTAACGTGGGCTGGTACACGTCCAAGAATATGGCATTTTTGTTTAATTGCGGCATCAACCATCTTGAATGAATGTAGTCCCCTATCCCACATCAGCAACATCCCATCACTAACACTTCGTAATAATTTTAAAGCTCCTTTTCTTTCACCAATTCGATAAGGACTAATGAATGCATCGGTAATTAAATGAGTACCTGCTTCTACCAAAAAAACTAACCTGGCTTTCGGGAAGGCCGGATATGTCCTCTTGTCGTGAACCAGGATAACCAAATACTCTTGCATTTTCTTGAGTCTCAGTGGCTTGGGGTAACGTAGGGCTGTTGAACCTCAAAGTTAACAAGTGACATTAACAAGACGGTACTTACGTTTAGTTTTGGCTGTAAAATAATATAAACTAAATTCGGGCTTGTTCTCGAACTGAATACGCGAACACTGCGACCCCCTTAATCACCATAAGCACGAGAAATGCCAGATGCTTGACTCTGACATTATTTCTAGAGCCGAACTCATACAACAAGCTATTGCGACGTTACAACTCTCTATACAACAAATTCAGGCTTCGGGGGAAATCGCACCACCTGGGTGTTGTGTTTTACGTTACCAAGCACGCGGAAAAAAGCAAGCTTATTGGTACTATAAGTTACACGCGACCAAACCAATTTTTTCCACAACTCAACCCAACAAATTGAGCAAATACAAGCATTTGGGTAAGGCTGGAAGCCCTGCTCATATTAATGCTGTCCTCTCCGTGGCTAGAAGAACCCAAATCGATCACTTAACTGAGTGCATCGACTCTCTTCGTCAAAATTGGGTGGACTTGTACGATAGCCTCAAAGAGAAAAAGTAAGTCCAATCATCTTGTTCGCGGATTATATACGCGAACACTATTTTCTTTGTTTTACCCTCTATTTTTCCTTAACCGAGCAGTATTGAGTCAGATTCCTGTCAATGCGTAAGTTCTGTCCTAATGAGCAGATAATAGATGGTTAAGAGTTCTCGCTCATTAGGAACAGCGTTGAGAAACTTATCAGGTGATAAAGGAAAAATCCTGGTAGTAGATGACGAAGCCAGCAGGAAGCCGAATTTTACAGACGCGTTTAGAAAGTTTGTGATGGTGAAGGGGGTTTATCAGTTTTTCGTAAAGAAACTCCTGACTTAATCGTTCTGGATGTGATGAATGTTTAACGCCTCTGCTTCTTTGTTGCCCATCTCCCCCGAAAAAAATCGCTCTCCAAGTAGAACAGAGTCAATCAGCTTCTCTACGAGACGCTGCGCGAACGTTGTCAGGAAAAAATCAAGCCACTGGTGAAAAGGTGAAAGGCTGTCATCTTCTTCGAGCAGCGTCTTGTAGGGGTAAAGACAAGATACGCGCAAAATTTATCACCATGTAAAGTTTTTGTAACAAATTTCACGCGATCGCCTTTGTCTATATGAGAGAAAAGTCTGCCTAGTTTGGCTTTCAGCCTAGTGAACACTTCGAGCTTATCTGTCCCAACTTAGAAAATATTGCCGAAAACAGAAGCTGAAGGGTCTTGTCAAAGAAGGCTCAAACCTTATTCTTCCGCTCAGTTGCGCTCATAACATTGCCTAAAATAAGCCAAACTAGGCAATGTTTGAATGTTTTCAAGACATCAATACATGGCTACTTTACACAACTTTACATAGTGATAAATTTTGCGCGTATCTTGTCTTTACCCCAACCTGATTGAGCCGATTTACTTCCAAAGAGTGTTAGCTCCCACTGAGCAGCCCCAAGGTTGTCTCGAAAGTCAAGTGAACATTTTCTCACAATGGATAGTTTCTGTGGAACAGCTTATGATATCTTCTCAAGAATCTGATTACTCATCTGAATTTGGTTTTTTCCGATATTACGTTTGAGTAAGAAAATACCTGCATCATGCGCTTGCTGACCACCAGCACTAAAGCAAGCATCCTCGATAATTACTGGTTCAATACCGCGTTCAAAAGAGTCAATTGCTGTCTTGAAAATACAGCTATCAGTTTCAACTCCACAAAGATATATTTTACTGATTTGATTAATCAAAATAAAACTCGAAAAACTTTCCGTAAATGCAGAGTAATAAGGTTTATCAAAAATATTATGTATATATGGCTGAAGTTCATCAATAATGCTTGTTTCTGGTTCATGTATCAAGCTTGACCAATGAATTAGCTTCACATAATTACTGTCAGCAGTATTGATAAATTTTGTGAATTCAACGAGTTTACCAGCTTCTAAAAAGCGCTCAATTAGTTTAATGACAGTAGGAATAATATGTCTGCATTTTTCAGGCATAAAACCATTTTGCATATCTACTACAAGAAGGATTTCGCTCATTTGTGCCAGATTTTATTTAGATTAAGAGTTAAGACATTAAATAAAACAATATTATAAAAGACGGCATCCGCAATTTTGAGCCTCTTTCTTGGGTAAAAAGACAAGTCTAGCGCATTACCTTTTATCAACTGACATTCAAAATAAAGCAGGTAAGGAAGATTCGCTGTTAAAATACCACCAATCCGCTAAATTAAACCAGACATATAGCTTATGATTACTCAAATGATGGTTCAACCCTCATTCTGGGTAGATTCTGGAATCAAACTCAGTAAAGTTAGGGACATATATTTGTTTAAATTTACTGAAGAATTGCAGTCTCGACTCGAAGAATTATCTGAGAAAAAGAAAGCTGGATTGCTAACCACAGAAGAAGATGCTGAATTGGCAGGCATATTGGAACTGGATAGAATTTGGGTGCGACTCTTTTAGGAATACGGTGTATTATAAAGGAGTAATAGATGAATTGCTTTGCAGAGTAGTATAGCCAGT
>NZ_NOLI01000027.1:0-66768 GCF_002245975.1 Nostoc sp. 'Peltigera membranacea cyanobiont' 213
GATTGTAACAATGTTCAACTGTTTTCCTATGAGTAACCACCAGTGAGTAAATTGTGGGCTTCCACGTCCGTCATGAGAACCTAGAAGTGATAAAACTGTGTAAAACAGAGATAGAGAAGTGGTTAAGTGGCATCGGGTTGCAACTAAAACCGAGTAAAACAAGATTAGCTCATACCCTGAACATACCTGTACTCAGGAAGTCTAGGTACGTCACAACTATCTATGAAAAACGAAAGCATACTTTTACAAATGCAATCACTTACGTTTAAATTTCTTAAACTTCTGATTAGATTGAAGTTTCCTAATGTTAAGGAAATTACAAGCAAGGAATTCGCTCAATTGCTATTAGATTCTGGAAAGCCATGGCCATTAGTGCTAGATGCACGAAGTCAGACAGAATATGCGGTGAGCCATATCGAAACAGCAACACAGATAGATCCTCTTATACCTGACTTAGCAGTACTTTCTACAGTGCCAAAAAACAACCCAATTGTCGTGTACTGTTCCGTTGGCTACCGTAGCGCCAAATTAGCCCAGCAGCTTAATGAAACTGGGATGAAGTGCATTTATAACTTGAGCGGTGGGATTTTTCAGTGGGCAAATGAAGGAAGGCTTATTTTTAGACACAATCAACCTACACAGTTTGTACATCCTTACAATGCAATCTGGGGAAAACTGCTGAAAGCTCGTTACCATGCTTTGGAGCATTAAACTCAAGTTGCAAGTGACTTTTTCGCAGTCGTAAGTAAGTTTTGTAATGGGGATTTAGACCCCGCAAACACATACTTGCGGCTTGATAGAAGCCTGGGACTTAAACCCACCGAGTGAGAGTTCTTCACTTGCGAAAAAGCAACTTTGTTAAACCAATTCGCAAGCTTCAATTCTTGGTGTTGGGTAACTGCCATACTTGGGCTAAGTCAGCAATATCTATCATTTACTAATAGTATCCTGTAATATATAACCCTTGTCGCTTATCCAGTTTTTTTTGCTGCATCAAACAGTTTTGGTGGCGATATCTTTTTATGTATTGCAATGGAATGAATGGCAGAACCGCAAAATTTTTAATTATTAGTATAGCAACCGTTATGGTAACAAATACTTTGTATGAAATGTTTATAAAACGTCTCAACATTGTCCGATTTCTCTTTGGGCTAAAGCCGAACGACATCAACAAGTAGAATAGAGATAACGATAAAACCATTAAATCGATATGTCTCAAGTTTCTATTATCATTCCTACTTTAAATGAAGCAACTAACTTAGGGCGGACATTGCGCCAACTGACTTTACTTAATCCTCCTCCTGACGAAGTGATAGTTGTAGATGGTGGCAGCCAAGATCAGACGGTGACAGTTGCAAAGCGAATTTTTGAGTCATTTAATCAAACTTTGAATGTACAATTTCTTTTATCTCAACAACCAGGGCGTTCTCTTCAGATGAACTATGGAGCATCAGCAGCAACTGGAGATATTATTTGCTTTCTTCATGCAGATACTTGGGTTCCAGATGATCTAATTACCGTCATCAACAAGACTCTGGCAGAACCTACCATTGCCTGTGGCGGGTTCATTTCTCTGATGTCAGGTTCTCAAACAACTCGTTGGGGTATCTCTCTACATAATTATTTANAAAACCTATTACGCACCACTGTTATTTAAGCCTCACCTATTTTTCCGAGGATTACGTCTGTTGTTTGGAGATCAAGTAATGTTCTGTCGTCGGATTGATTTTTGGGATTGTGGCGGATTTGATGAGGCATTGCCGATTATGGAGGATGGAGATTTATGTCTAAAATTAGTTAAAAAGGGACGTATTTATCTGGTAAATCGGATTGTTCATTCCTCAGATCGTCGCGTAGCCAAATGGGGTAGCTTCAAAGCAACTGCAATTTACCTTTATATTGGCCTTTTGTGGGGGATTCGCGTTAATGCAAATTATCTTAAACAGTTTTATCAAGATATTCGCTGATTTAAGCTCCAGTCATAGTGAAGATAGGATATCCGCGTTGAGCCATTAAGGGGATAGTCTGTTTTCAAATAGGAGCGAATGTATTCGGGAACGGAGGGTGCAACCTTTAAAAAATCCTGACGATACCACTTTAAGATTTTATTACAGTAAAGTGTTTTGCTCTCAATATCATAACGGACTTTTTCAGGGTTATTTATGAAACGACGTGCATCTTCATCTAATTGCTGACTGACTTGCGACCCAAAGTAGGCTCCAGAACGTAGTAAAGGACAACCAACCGAAGCACAGACTATCGCAAAATGAATTCGTGGCTCCTGCAATTTGTCCCGTAGAATAGAGTTCTCAATTTTAGCTAAACTATAACTTTCCCCAAACATATAATAAGCGCGACGTTGGAAGAACCACAAAAAAGCTAGCCAGTTGGGAATCCCTAAAATTCGCGGACGAATCGATTCTATTGGGTATCTCTCCAAAATTGTCGAAATGGTGAACGCATTGTAAAGGTTGATCCACAATGCCAATTGTTCGAGATTATTGCTATTAGATTTAAAAGCCAGATTTTTTTGGCTGGCTAACCAATCTACAATTGCTTGGGGTTGCTCTTTTTTCCAAGCTACATAGTCTACACGACCCTGTTGATCAACATACTGACGCAACAAGCTGTCCCAAGGTTCAAAATCAATCATTATCGCCCTAGTTGANGTGTTAGCTGTTNTTTGAACCTATTGGGCGACTACCGTCTATCTCTAGAGTATCTGAAGATAGAAAATTACTTTTAGCGATCGGACGTTGACCGTCTATGTCAATAACAGNTTCAACCTCTAAATCNCTAGGGTCAATTGGACGCTTACCGTCTACAGTTAGCATCTCATGTTCTTGAAAAGCGCTNTTCNCGATCGGGCGTTGACCATCTATATTAATTGTTTTATCATAATCGNTTTCATTTTTCCCAATTGGNCGCTCACCATCTATATTAATTATTTCTTTAATTTCAATATTACTTGGATCGACTGGACACTGACCATCTATATTAATTGTTTTATTTGTCTGTATCAGTTCCTTAAATGATGAATCTATATCAGTTTCATCCCCTATTTCCTGCTGACCCACTTTATCTTTAGTAATATCAACTTGCTTTGTGTTATCCATATTTGCCATCGTGATTCTAAGATTATTTAGCTACTACCAATATTACCTGAAGAATTGTATTTTTTTTCAAAAAATACACTGGAAATTAGCTAGAAAGCAGAAAAATTATGATTTTTTTTGCAATTCTTTTGTCTAATCTAAATAGAGTACTCATGTAGGAATAAAAAATCCTCTATCACAGCACATAATGCATCTATGACTTAAGAGGTAAGAGGGATTTGTCGTCTCTCAAGAAACATACAGCAGGAGAGAAATGGGGTTTTCTTACAGAGGCTACGCTTTGCTTTAAGAGCGATGTCTACGACGGGCTGTCCGGTGTCGCTACTTCCTCCATCCCCAGATTTCCTTACCCAGCAACCCAACTTTTAACAGCCCAGCCATGCCCCAAGACTTTTCCGGTCAAAATCTCAGACGTCGTTCTTTTAAAGGTCAAAACTTGGCTGGGGCAAACTTTAGTGATGCGGATATTCGAGGAGCAGATTTTACGGATGCTATTCTAAGAGGGACTAACTTTAGCAATGCAAAAGCTGGACTGCAAAAGGGTTGGGCTAGTTTTCTAGTTTGTGTTTCGTGGTTGCTCTCTGGAATTTCAGGATTTTTCTTAGCCATCACTGGAGGCTTGATAGTTTCTATATTTAATAGCTCAACTTTAGAGACTAAGGTTTCAGGCTGGACTGCCTTAGTCGTTGCCCTCATTGGAGCCGTCGCCGTCGCTTTCACCGTCGCCCTCGTTGTTGCCTTAGCCTTAGCCTTGGATTTGGCCAGGGCCTTTTCCTTCGCGGTCGCCTTAGCCTTAGCCGTTACCTTAGTCGTTGCCGTCGCTCTCGCCTTTTCCTTCGCCATCGCCTTTTCCTTCGCCATCGCCTTTTCCTTCGCCATCGCCTTTTCCTCCGCCATCGTCTTGCCTTTCGCCATTACCGTCGCTGTTGGCCTCGTCGTCGCTGTCGCATTAGGACTGGACAAAGCCAAAGCCTTAGCCTTCGCCATTACCTTGGTCTTCGCCGTCGCTGGAGCCGTCGCTGGAGCCTTAGTTTTCGCCATTGCCTTGGTTTTCATCTTAGCCAGAAGTGGAGCCGAATCCATCGTCTTCCTCGGAGCCGGAGGTTTGTCCTTCGTCGTCACCTTCGCCATCTCCTTTACTGTATTTATACTTAGTACTTACATTGCTAGGAGGGCAATGAAAGGAGATGAAAAATACGCCATTATTCGCAACATTGCTGTTGTTTTTGCAACCTTTGGTGGTACTAGCTTTCGCAACGCAGATTTAACTGATGCTAATTTTACAGGAGTCATACTTAAAAGTACGGATTTTAGAAAAGCTATTCTGACTCGTACTTTTTGAGCGAGAATACCCATAGTTAAAGTTAAGTTCTGTATCTGTAACCAGCTTCTCGTTTTAGAAGTTCCCGTGCGCCAAAAATAGGGCTAATGCAGTTATTTAATTTGCCAAATATGTATAGTACTATCCTCATTGCTACTAGCAAGGGTTTTACCATCCCGGCTCAAAGCAAGCCCTAAAACCGAACTGGAACCATCTTGAAAGGTATGCAACGGCTTTAAAGTCTCTAAGCTCCACAGTTTAATACTGCCATCATAATTGCCGCAGATGAGAATTTTTCCATTCGGGCTAATGGCAAGAGATTCAACTGAATTAAAATTATCACTAAAGTCATGCAGCAGTGGGAGCAATGCGATTTTACTCACAAATCCTGAGTGTGCAGGAATGGTATCAAGCAGCTTAAGCGTGTGTAAATCCCAAAGCTTGATTGTGCCATCGTCACTGCCACTAGCAATCAATCTACCATCTGAACTAATCGCAACGGTTTCTACTGGTTGGGTATGCCCACTGTCGCTATTAAGCACAAGAAAAGTGCGTAAATCCCAAACCTTCATTGTTGGGGTGCTTATCCCAGCAGTTACAATCCGCTTGCCATCTGGACTAATCGCAATCGAAGTGACACCATCTGAGTGAGCTTCTAAACTACGCAGCAATTTTCCGGTACGTAAATCCCAGAATTTAATTGTATTATCTCTACCTGCACTAATCAGGGTTTGCCCCGAAGAGCTAATCGCAACTGCTCGAACACCAAAAGTCACTTTTTTATGTCCAGTCAGTGTGTGAACAAGTTGAATCTGTGGTTGGGACTGAGTAATTGTACTCTTGTCTATGGGAAGATTTGAACTGGAAGAATCTACATTAATAACAGTAATATTTACTACAATTGCTAAAACTATAATGACTGGTCTGGATTTGAGAAAATGCAATAATTTCATGGTGCCCAGGAACGCAATTACATAACATGGTTCCCATTGGATGGGACGCGATCGCTTATAAATAGAGCAAATCAAATCTTAGTTAATCAATTGGTTCTTTGGTGCAATGTAGATAATTTGAATTAACCCATCCTGACAAACCATTAATTCTAGTATTGGGCCCTTGAACGACACTTACATAAGCCCAGATCCCCTCTTGTTTCTTCAACAAAACATTATTGCCATTATCAAGACCTGCCCTAGATTGTCCATTCGGGCTATCACGAAGTGCCAATTGCCCAGATGTAATATTCACTACATCACAATAAGTTACACCCTTGAGAGTTCCTACATTTTCAGTTGTCTCTACTAGTTGACGGCGTAATATCTGCTTATCTTTGTTGTAAATATTCAAATACATTCCTTCATTGGCATTTTCACGCCAGGAAACTGAATAAGTATAATCGCCATTTTCCCAAGTAATACCCCGATAACCATTATCACGCCAAGATGTTCCATTTTCTAAATTTATACATTTCCCCTGAGCATCACAACCTCTGTAGGTTTTGCCATTTTCTCCATAATCCAAAGTAATTGTAAATTCTCCAGCAAGGTAAGTCTCCGCTTTTGCATAAGTAGCAGTTACTCCAATAAAGAAAACAGTCAAAATTGCAGTCAAAAACAATCCTTTTATGCGTTTAATCATATTTACCTCTAGAATTTTCTAAAAATCAGAAAAACTTTTCAAAATTAGTATTTATCTTGTAATCTGGTAGGTTTTTTCTCTTAATTAAGCGGATGATTACATCTTTAATAGCATTTTATTTATCAAAGTATGAAATTTATCTATTTTCAATAATGGGATTATAAATAAAACGTAAAAACTAGATAATACTAATAACACTATAAAAACCATTTAAATGAACAAAATATTACAATTTAATTCCCAAACAGGTTACTTATACTTGTCCTTGAATAATTTGAGTTAATTCACTGCGGCTGCGATTTGCTTCTGACCAAAAAGCTACCCAAAAAATCATTAGCATCAACATCGGCATACCTACAAATAGCGCAGCCATATAATTAGGCATAGCCCCTGTCAACGTTATCGGAATGACTGCACCATACCAGGATAAAAACCAGAATCCTAAAAATGCCATCACAAAAGGATGTATCCTCATTTGTACATGAATCAAGGTTTGGTGAGATTCTACTTCAAAGCGTCCTCGAATCACTGGTAAAAACGAGTTCCGATAGTGAATTATGCGACTGATTTGAAACCCTGATTCCGAAATGGTTCCTTGATAAGGGAGGTGTTTCTTAGAGAATCTAAATACTTTTGTCGGTTCAACTTGTGCATTCAGCCGTTGCAGAACTAAAGGCAGTTCATCAGGTGTCAAAATCGTAAAGCTATTGTCGGGTAATACTTTCATGTTGATTGAGGTTGCTGACTGAGAATAAAACCTTGATAATTTGTAATATGAATCCTCTTAGTTTATTCAACACAGGGTCTTACTTTAAGTTTTCCCTTAACAGTAGCTTTTCTAACACAAAAGCTCCCCAATAAAGATCCAAGGAGTATGAAATAGTTGTGACTATAACTCAATACGGTTCAGTTAAGCCTCAAAGTCATGTAAATTGAGCATTGTTCCCAAGAATGGAAATTAAATGTGGTGCATCTGAGAGATTTTTCGTTGGTGTGTCCCGATATACAAAATGGTGACTTGCTTAAAGCAATCGAGATGGCTATTCCAGCAACGGCAATTGAACAAGCGATCGCTAATACTCAAAGCGAAGAAGAACGCAAGCGGTCTCTACCAGCACAACTGGTGGTAAGCCTTGTAATAGCAATGAGTTTGTGGTCAAAAGATTCAATGCGGGATGTACTTAAGAACTTGATTGATGGTTTAAGTGAGGCATGGATTAAGGTTGGGAAATACTGGCGAATACCTTGTAAGTCAGCCATTACACAAGCCCGACAGCGATTAGGGGCAAGGGTAATGAGCCAATTATTTCATCAATTAATACGGCCAATGGCGACACAGGAGACATTAGGAGCATTTCTCAATGGGCTAAGAATTGTAGCCATTGATGGCACTTGTTTCGATGTCCCAGACAGCGATGAAAATGCGAGAGTTTTTGGTCGTCCTGGCAGTCGTCCTGGGACAGTAGCAGCTTTCCCAAAAGTCAGATTAGTAATCTTAATTGAAGCAGGTACGCACTTAATTTTTGATGCTTTGATGTGCCCATATCGTATGGGAGAGCGTGTACGAGCGTTAAAGTTGTTACGCTCAGTCACCACAGGAATGTTATTGATGTGGGATAGGGGCTTGCATTCTTATGCAATGGTACAGGCAACAGTTTCCCAGGGATGTGATTATTTAGGCAGAATACCTGCCAATGTTAAGTTTCTCGTAGAACAACCTCTCAGCGATGGCTCCTATTTGTCTAGGATTTACCCATCAGGAAAGCTCCGAAAAAAGGGTTCTCAGCCAATACTAGTACGAGTGATTGAGTATACTATTGAGCATCCAGAAAACCCAACTGAACAACTTACATATCGCTTGATTACTAGCTTATTAGATATTGAAAAATTTCCGGCAGAGTTGTTAGCTAGAGAATATCATCAGCGTTGGGAAGTAGAAAATACCATTGATGAATTGAAAATACACCTTTTAGGGCGAAAAACTCACGTTCGTTCCCAAAAACCACGCGAAGTAGTGCAGGAAATATATGGCTGGTTGTTGGGACATTGGTCAGTAAGGGTGTTAATGTTTCAAGCCGCAACTACTGCCGGGGTTCCACCATTACGTCTGAGTTTTACAGGAGCATTACGGGTCATTCGTCGTGCTATTCCTAAGTTTCAACGCTTACAGCCAGAAGAATTCCCCCTTTTTTCGATTGGTTAACCGTAGAGATTCTGGATACGTTGTTACCCGAACGAATTCACCGTACTAACCCCAGGGTTGTGAAAAAACCTGTATCAAAGTTTTGTTCTAAAAAGCCAAAACACAGAGGTACTGGAAAACGAGTAGAAGCTCCGAAGTTTCACATCACTAATAAGCTTCTTACCCTTAACTGAACCGTATTGGACTATAACTTGTGTGAGAATAGCGGTTCAATTTGCATTTGGTGTTTGTTCGGTTGGCAAAGAGCGAATCAACTCTCGAATCACATCGGTTGCTGGTCGTCCTGTGATTAAACAGTATTTTTCTAATCTTTCTGCTTCCCCTGATGCCAGATTAATTGTGAGTCGTTTAGTCGCCCATTTCTTATTCACTGATTTAATCAACTCAAATTAAAACTACTTCTCTAATATCAATCATTCAAACTGTTATCACAATGATAAAAGTAATGATATTAGCCTCAAGAAGCTGTAAAGTAAATACTAATAAGTGTAAAGCCGTAGTGAAGAGTTTAAATTTAGTTTAAGTGATGAAGATTAAGTAATTTAAAGGCAACAATTATAAGTAGAACATAAGCTAAAAGTTTTTCTGTAATTAAGCATTCAGTGTAAATACATGGTAACTAGCAGCTTACCGACTGCATTGCTAGGGGCAATTTTGAACCAACCGGAGTTAAACCAATTCGCAATTACGTTTTGTAACGGGGATTTAGACCCCGACACAAAACGTGCTGCCTATATTGCTGGGGACTTAAACCCCCAAAGTTCGTTAAGTTCGGGAGAATAATACTGGGAGCAATGCGAAAATGTGAGATCGGGGTTTAATTATCAACTACATCGCCATATTCTCAATAAAACCAGGTTTATTTCGTTGCGATCGCATCCCGAAATACCTATTTCCGTTCTCGGTTTTAGCACCTCACAAAATCGCATTGCTCCCATAATACTTTCGTTAAGCCAAGCACGATAGCTTAACTGCCTGCTGTAGGCGATCGCTATCCTTTTAACTCATTGGCACAAGGCTTTACACCAACACGACTGCTATCAATCCAATAGCCAATGTCAGGGCGACTGGTGATAATCTTGGGTGCTTCAATTATCTCTGCGCTCGCCTCCGGCAGGCGGTTACGGTATTGAGCCGAGATACAAGTAAAAAGCAGCAAGATGGTCTGAAAAGCCTTGCTGTATATAATTTTGAGCATTTTTGAAACGAAAGTAGGATTTTGCCTGAAGATACTTGCAGTCCGAGGGTCAATAATTGCTTTTCGCCTACCAAAGAGAATTATAAATACTCTGTGGTAGAAGGCTAATATTTTGGACTATAATCCTTTGCCTGTAGGAGTTACAGACAATTTATTGCGAAAGATACTCAAAGTCCTTGCTGTAAAACCTGTAAATAAAATTAATAAATACTCGCCATTTGATATCAAAAATGATATTGATGATTGTCTCATAGAATGGCACAAGGAGCGATGGGCGTTGGCGGAGTCTCTCTTTGAGAGAGCAATGCTTTATAGCGAGCGATCGCTTCTGACAAGGTTAAATACAAAAAATTACCGTTTTTATCAAGTATTTCGTATTCAATTTCAAACTCCCCAAAACCCTGACCAAAGCACTTCGCACTGCTTCACGAGAACGTAACATGGGTGCCCATTGGACTTTTTACCGAAGAAAGGCAGAGGGCAGGAGGCTCAGTTGGCAGAAGGAATAAAATATATACTTTGCCCTCTGCCACAGGGTTTAAAGCCCCTAAATTCATTTATGAAAAAAGAAGAAAATATGTATTTCGAGATGCGTAGCGCATATTTACTGCGTCAATTGTTGAATCCCCTAAATTTATTTATGGGGATTACCTTCTGCCCTCAGCATAGCAGCATAGCTGCCTTCTCAATTGTTCCACCATTCTCCCTGCACCGTAAAAGCTGCCCATTCATAAGGACTACGCCCGTCTTGCCATAACTTCCTTTGGGCGGCACGCAAAGACTCCGCCGGGGTTTTTCCTTGCTGTAACATCTGTTTATAAAATTCCTGCATTAATACTGATGTGCCTTCGTCACTAACCTGCCACAGCGACACCACAACCCGCGCTGCACCTGCATACATAAACCCGCGTGTCAAGCCGACTAAACCCTCACCGTTGACATTTTTACCAAGTCCAGTTTCACAGGCACTCAAAACAATTAACTCGGCTGGATAATCTTGGTTAAACAAATCAGCCAAGCGCAAGTAGCCGCTGATGGGGTTGCCTTTTTTATCAAATAATGACAGTACAATCCCAGATAACTCTGGTTGGTCTTGATTGACAAAACCGTGGGTGGCAAAATGCAGAATACGGAATTGATTTAAGGCGCTGCTGGTTGCCCAATTGTAGTTAGCATCAAAATCAAAGACTTCCACGCTGTTTGTTGAAGGTATCAGTTTTAAGATTTCTTGAGCTTCTGTTGCTGTGTTTTCTAGTCTACCCCAACCATCGGGTTTGAGGCTTCTGGCGGAACGTTCCAGGGCAGAACGTTCCAGTTCTAATTCCGAAGGAAGTTGGTTTTTTACGGGTTTATTTGCCACTCGTGGGTCGGTAGCACTATATACTGGATCGGCGAGAATAGCCAAAGCTTTCGGTGCTTTTTGGCGATGAGCGAGTTGTTGGCGTTGAAAGGCGATAGTTGAGACTGAGGGTAAATTGACAATTTCATGGTTTAGCATCAGTGGTTGGTATTTCACCTGTCCACCAGCGCCGCTTTTTGCTTGGGGGATGATGTCAGCTAAAGCCGCAAAGGGAATGGTTTGCAGCGCACCATCAGCCACAATTACCAACCGCTTTTGGAGTAATCGATCGGCAACAGGTGCGAGGATGATTTGACTAAGTTTTTTGGCGCTGGCAATGGATAAATCACTGGCTGTTGGGTGCTGCAAACTTTGATGTAACCTTGTGGCAATTTTTTCTATCTCTTCTCGTCCGGGGAGTGTGTAAGCTTGCATTGAGCTAGTTGTTACAGCCCACAAATAGCTGCGTTCTTCTCCCAAGGAATACTGCAATAGCAGGGTATCTTTATCGAGTTGTTGTTGAATTTGCGGTAATTTAAGAATGTCCTTTTCGGGGTCTGGATTTGTCAATTTCGCGTATACTGGGCTAGTAGTACGAATTTTGGCTTGGAGTTGTTGGTATTGGCTCAGGAGATTTGTGATTTCTGTAGCTAGTTTTTGAATAACTGCTTTGGTGTTCGAGTCGGTGTTATTAGATGAGGTTTCTAAATTTCGCCGCAGCGTATCTTGAGCATCAATTTGCTGTCGTAAACTGCGTTCTTGTTGTATGAGTTCTGGATTTGCCCCTTTAAAGATTTTGGCATTAGCTTCGTTTAACAACTCTATGAGACTTCTAGCGCGGGAGCGTTCGCTATAGTGCAGGGCTAATGCATCGTATCCAAGGGACGGGTCTTTTTTGTGTAGTTCCATCAGCAAGTCGATGTAGAATTTATAAACATCCTGCTGGGTGGCAAAATAGGAAGTGCGGAGTTCTTTGCTGTCAATTTTTGTGCGTAATTCTTCAATAATTTTGATAGCTGCTTCTACGTAGGTACGAGATGCTTGCAAGTTACCTCGACTTCGTTCTGAGTAGCCGAGGTTGTAAAGGGTAATAGCTTCAAGTGCTTTGTCACCGACAACTTGACTCAAAGGCAGAGATTGATTGTAGTATTTGAGTGCCTGCTGCTTATCTCCTAGTGAGTAGTAGACACCGCCAATATTGTTGAGGGTAGTAGCAAGCTGTGTTTGATCGCCGACAAGTTGACTCAAAGGCAGAGATTGATTGTAGTATTTGAGTGCCTGCTGTTTGTCTCCTAAATCATCGTAAACTAAGCCAATATTGTTGAGGGTAGTAGCAAGCTGTGTTTGATCGCCGACAAGTTGACTCAAAGGCAGAGATTGATTGTAATATTTGAGTGCCTGCTGCTTGTCTCCTAATGAATCGTAGACACGTCCAATATTGTTGAGGTTAATAGCAACGCCAACTTTGTCACCGACAAGTTGACTCAAAGGCAGAGATTGATTGTAGTATTTGAGTGCCTGCTGCTTATCTCCTAATGAATTGTAGACTAAGCCAATATTGTTGAGGGTAGTAGCTTCAATATCTTTGTTACCAACAAGTTGACTCAAAGGCAGAGATTGATTGTAGTATTTGAGTGCCTGCTGCTGATCTGCTAGTGAGTAGTAGACACCGCCAATATTGTTGAGGGTTTTTGCCTCCTGTGCTTGATCGCTGACAAGTTGACTCAAAGGCAGAGATTGATTGTAGTATTTGAGTGCCTGCGGCTTATTTCCTAATGTGTCGTAGACTAAGCCAATATTGTTGAGGGTAGTAGCTTCAATATCTTTGTTACCAACAAGTTGACTCAAAGGCAGAGATTGATTGTAGTATTTGAGTGCCTGCGGTTTGTCTCCCAATGAATCGTAGACTAAGCCAATATTATTGAGTGTAGTAGCAAAGCCAGCGTTGTCGCCGATTTCTTTTCTCAAAGGCAGAGATTGATTGTAATATTTGAGTGCCTGCTGCTTATCTCCTAATGTGTCGTAGACTAAGCCAATATTGTTGAGGGTTTTTGCCTCCTGTGATTTATCCCCTGCCTTTTGCCACAATACCAGCGCTTGAAGCCATTTCTCTATCGCCTGTCTAAGTGATTCTGCTGTACCTTGTTTGTAAAGTGCTATCCCTTCATCAAAGACTTTTTGTCCTGTGGCGCGGGTAACATCTTGCTCCCTTGTGGCTGGCTGCTGTGCAATTTGCGTTTGTTTGAGTGTGGCTTTTGCACCGACTGACTCAGATAACAATAGGACACTGAGTAAGCAGATTAAACTGTAAAACTTCAACTTTGGTTTTAAATATTTGAAAAAATCAGCTTTTACCGTTTTATTTTTCATATTCAACTTGCTATAGGACTCCTATTTGATTTTTGAAAAAGATTACGAGATAATACTGAGATGCATAAGTGCAATATCGGACAATTATAAACTAGATTTACAAACTACAAGACTCCTTGTTGAAGCCACCCAAAGAGCGATCGCCCAGGTTTGGGAGAAATCAGGTTTTTGTTTGGTGGCAAGTGGTGAACCAATATCCAAGATTGATTCGCAACGCAAGCGATGGCGTAACCGCTCTTTCCGATGGCGATTGCAGTCGGAGACAAACGCTGTAACCCCTATTCTTCCATTCTTCTTTTTTCTAACCGCCTAGAAAATGAGCTTTCCTCTCCTCTCTACGAGACGCAACTATTAACAGGGTTCCCAAATTCCGTTTAATGCCATCTCGAAGATTAATGAGCATTACTCATATCACAGCAAAACAAACGTTATCACCCTTTATATCAAAGCTCCAGAAGTCTAGCTATTGCTTGGGGATAATCGCCTGTCTATATACTAGTGTGGTAAAACTTACTAGAGAAGACGACTCTCTAAATTAGCCAAGTAACCCTTGGGGTCTTTGCGAAATCGATACTGTTCAATTCTGGCAATGCGTGGTGTTTTTGCAATTGAGAGCGTAATTCGAGCCAAGTATGAATATCAACTTGTGCTAAATCAGATGCGGTAAAGGAATGAAGCTTAGAGCCTGTCAAGAAACAACTTTTACAATTTATTATCTAGAAAGCTTACTGAGAAAGCATTTCTAGCTCAAAAGAGGCAAGGTTGTTACATGACAAGCTCTTTTTATACCGCAGACATGACTTATTTTGACATCGACGAATTTTTAGCTGTAGTTCTACTACCCCATTTAATGTTCTTATATGTCGAGGATTATTGTATTCATTCCACATTGCTTGACCGCACGAGGGGCATTTTTTTTGAACACAATCGAGTACTTCAAACGATGTTGCCTCTGGTTTTAAACTTTTTCTTGCCAAGTTTTTGCACCATTATTTCGCTACAAGGTCAAGATTACAGGATTTCCGCTCTTCTCTAGTAAGTTTTGCCACGCTAGATTTTATCTCAAACGTCAAAACCCTTTCAAAAAGTATTCTTTGTCTGACGTTTCATTATTATTGATGAAAGAGAAAGAACGACTTTCCAAATTTGGCATTGATTTAGAAAACCCGGAATTTCCACTTTTAGGGCGAGAATTACCAGACTATCTCTATGAAAAAACAGGCTACAAAGTGACAAAGTGACAAAGTGACTTTGCGAACCTTGTACTTAAAAGAATGTCACAAAAAGCGGCATAGTTAAATTATGAATTTGGTGTCACTAAAAAGTACTCAAAGCCATACAGGATGGGTGTCATAAAGGAAGTGGCAGGGTTGACGAAAAAAAATAGGGATGAAAAAAAGCCCTGTTTTTGGGGCTTTTTTCTGAAATGGGATCGAGAGTCATTGTTCTTCTGGAGCTAGTAGGTTCTCAACGTTTAAACTTTGTGAGAGGATTAACCCAGTATTTAAACTCAGCTTAAACATCTTGTTCTGAAATGTGATCTAAATTCATCACCACACAGGAGTGCTTAATCATGGCGCAGGACGAACTAAAGAACAAAGTAGCTTTGATTACTGGTGCAAATAAAGGTCTGGGGCTGGAAATGAGTCGTCAACTCGGACAACATGGATTGACAATTCTGATAGCAGCTCGTAACTTAGATGCAGCTAAAACAGCAGTGAGTAACTTGGAGAACGAAGGAATAATAGCTCACCCAATTGCCCTAGATGTCACTGATAGTAATCAAATTGAATCTGCCGTTCAACAAATTAGTGACTCTTTTGGTAGACTTGATGTCTTGATCAATAACGCGGGTGTGTTTTTAGATGGTGACTGGTTAACTAGTAATGCTAGTTCTATTTCTGTAGATATTATTCGACAGACATTTAACACAAACTTTTTTGGTTTAGTGGAATTAACTCAACGAGCATTGCCGTTAATATTGAATAGCCCTAGCGGTCGAATTGTAAATATGTCGAGTATTGAAGCCTCGTTAGCACTTCATGCTGACCCCAATTCATTCATCTATGATTCCAAACCATTTGCTTACAATGCTTCTAAGGCAGCAGTGAACTCATTCACGATTCATTTAGCTCATGAGTTACGCAATACTCCGGTGAAGATTAATAGCGCTCATCCGGGTTGGGTAAAAACGGAATTAGGTGGTGAAGGTGCAATGATGGACATCGCATCAGGTGCGAAAACTGGTGTTGAATTAGCGATATTGCCAAATGATGGCCCCAGTGGTGGGTTTTTCCATCTTGGTGAACCAGTAGCTTGGTAACTTATACCACGATTTGAAGCAGTGGCATAAGTTATTAGTCATTACGCAAATTTCTCACGATTTTCGTACACTCGATACTATTGACTATTGACTAAGACGGTAAATGGCGATTTATCCCATTCCTTCAATGTATGGGATAAATCGCCGTCTTTTGTAAAAAGTTGAGGATTATTCTTCTAACTCGGACTTTTCCATTTCTGGTGAAAAGTTAGCTCTACACTGCTCAAGTCATCTATTATTAGAGGCACTTCTCAGTATGTGGGCATCGACTTAAGCATTGGATATTGTCTCCAACTGTTGCTTGAGAATTACAATTTCGATTTGATATGCTTCAATTTCAGTTTGAAGTTCAGCGCGTAATTCGCTTGATGTAAGCGGGGAAATTTTTTGCTCTTCTAGATGAGACACTTCTGAAAAATCGTTATTATTTAGCACAGCATAACGCCAAGATTCGGTACACAAGCCAGTCAATAAATTATTGGGTGGATAATACTGAACCCCTACAATGATCCCCTGCTTGGTTCTTTGCCCTAACGAGTATTTTGGTGATGTCCAGTGATTTGGGATAGTGACAACTTTTGAAGTTTCCATACGATTTCAATTATTGTTGTTTTGACTGTGTTTGTACTACTCGCTGCTGCCTTTTCTCTACCAAAACCTGACCAATAGATCCCCCAGTACCCAGCCCAAACATTAGCCTTCTTTGCATGGCTAACAGCTTGTGTATGATTGTCAAAGGTTTTAGTTGAAGGAGATGCCCAGGTTGTTTTCAAAAAGCCCTGCTGACCAACGTGAACATCCACAGCACCATCTGATAATTCGGTAGTCTCTATTTTGTAGCCGCCATGTTTGGTTTTGTATTCTTTCATTACTGATTCCTTCTCTAAAATTTATCTCGTTGAATACTAAAACTTGCTCCGACTAAAGAACTACCCAAGAAGACGGAAAAACTGACCAACATTGCACCCAGGCAGATATTTTTCTGTTGCTCCCAACCAGAGATGATTATATTGGGATTATTAGTCTCGATAATCTCCAGCCCCCAACAAGCCATTGCTCCAACTCCCGCAAATCCGGTAAAAAGTAGAGAGATAATTGCAGTTGTTTCTATGGTGCGATCGATTAAAATCCTGGGGTTGAATCTTCTCCTAGTACGGCGGCGAAGAACCAATTTACTCTTGTGGTCTAATTGAGATTGGTAAACAATTTGTTTGTGGTTAGTCATTTTGCTTCGTCCAACTCCACAAAAAATCCTGCACCTGTATTTGTCACTTTTACCAGCTTGCGATTCACTAATGTTTGTATGACACAGAGGCTAAATTTGATACTACATAATCGAGCGCTTCCCCCACAACGACGGAGATACTGTAAGCACAGTGAGGACCGGTCAGTAGTGGTGGGGGAAGTGGATTTTTTCGGCATGATATTTTTTTATTGGTGTTATGAGAAGAAATGTTTACTTCAATTAAGTTCAGGTAATTGTGCAAGCGCTCCCTCCATCCATGCTTGAATCGCTTCCATCTCAGAAACACCTCGCAATAGAGCATCGATTACGTGTCTCTGATAAGAATTAACAGCATGATCGGGATATCCAAACTTATTACCAGCCCAAGCCAAACACATAGTTTTTACTAGTTCATCAATTTGAAGAAAATCAAGCTCACTTGGACTCGTAACATTTCGAGAATGCAGCCACTCTTTGACTAAATCGAGTGGGTAATTTAAAAGTGTGCGAACTTCTTTGACTCGTAAATCTTTTGGGCTGATTGATGGTGCAGTTACAGCTTGTTTTGCTTGCTGGACTCTAGGCTGTTGATTGTCTTTGCGGGGTCTAATATTATTCTGTGGTTGCTCTGTTTTTTGAGGAGTAGTTGCACCTTCAGCATCATTATCTTCATCTGCCGTCACCGATAAAATTGCACAAACTGCATATCGTCGTGCATAAGTTAATGCTGCACCAAACTTCTGAGAATCATTAATTTCGGGTAGAGGATAAGTGCTGGTGATATTTTCCCCAGATTCGTGAAAAATATGAGTCCGTAGCACTGTTTTACCTTCAAGGATTTCGGTAGTTTGAATTATTACCAATCCATGTTTACTGAGTCCGGGCGTGACAGCATCTAATACAGCATCTAGTGTTGCATATTTGCGCTTGTAGTGAGGATTAGTACCGTCTTTCTGAATGGGATTAAACTCTGACTTTGCCTTTATTAAAGCTTTGATTAGTTCTTGCATTGTCCGGCTCCTCTCACCTTACCAATCGTTTTCATTGATATCGCCAGACACTTTTTTGCTAGATTTAGCCTTAGTAATTTGAAACTCTGAGGCTTTTAGCACAGGCATCGCCGCTTGTTTTACCGAAGTTTTGGCTTGGTGATAGAGGAATTGGGTTATTCCATCCGCGTCTTCCCCATCCTCGACTTGCGCCCATAGAGAACAACCCAGTTCTAATGACTCATAGTCACCGAGATTGAATTTTCTTGAGTAGCTAACAGATACAGTTGTGAATTTCATTTTGGTTATCAATTTTCTTCGTTACTATCAACCATTTGAATGCTGAACATTAAACACAAATCGCTAGCTTTCACACCAATAATTCCTGGTTCAATTTCGGTAGATAATTCCTCAATGATTGAATGGAATCCAGGGTCTTCATCATTAATTTCTACTTCAATTAAACCTGTTTTGTTTGATATAACAGTTGCCCAACTTGGCAAAACTTGAGGAATACTGTTTGCGTAGAGTTTCATGATTTTGTTTCCTGATTAAACTTGACCTCAACGACTTCTTCAACACAACTCATCGCCTCGTTCAAATAATGCAGCACATCTCCTAAATGAGTTGCTGCTTCTGGATCAATCTTCTTGTCTGCAATCAACAAAAGCCAGTTTTCATCTTGGGCGATCGCCTGAATCTTTTGGTAGCAGAAGTTGAACTCTTGTAGTATCTCTATGGGTGACATTGCTATATTTGTTATGTAAGTAAAACAGTCTTATTGAGGAAGTGGGCAGCAACGCCCACCCCTTTCTTTACGCTGTAACCAAATGTTTTGCTTGTGGAACGTACTTCCTTAGCCGTTCCCACTCGTCACTCGTCAGTGCGTCAAATTCTTTATCGAATAATTCCTCTTCCGTGGGTGGTTCTCCCGTAGCCGTTGTTGATACCCTTGCCACATTCATGAAGTCGTCTAACCCAACTGCTGCATCAACCGGCTTGGCGTATCGAATCTTATCTACAGCATTCGACCAGTGGGTGATGTGCTGAAATATCACCCCAATCATGGAATCGCCTTTGTACACTCGATAGTTTCTGGGGCAGGCTCCGTCAGCGTAAACCAGCTTGTAGCCAGGAATCTCTTGCACCTCTGCATTGGGGTCTGTTGGAGGCAGGAGTATTTTCTCTAGAGGATTATCCGACTGGGCTTCTTGAAGAGAAAGTGTGGTAATCATATTTCATGTACCATGATGATTTCGATTGTCTAAATTTCGGTTGAACGGCGATTGCATTTCTCTTGGTATGCAACCGCCTTTCTCACTTTCAGTACCAGGAATTTCTTTCACCTCTGCATTCCTGTCGCAGGTAGGAGAATTCTCTTGGCAGTCATAGAAACCCGGATCTAAAAGTGTGATGTTACTTGCTGTGCTATGTGCAATGATTATTTGTAATTGCATATAGGAGGCGATTGCAGTTGCTTGGGAAGCAATCGCCCTTTCTACCTTCAGCAACTTACGCCGCTACTGCCGTTCGGACTCCCAGCAATGCAATCACATCTTTGGCACTGCCAGCAACCCGATTTACCCCGTACTGTCTTGGTCGAGCGTACCAACCTTGTTGATTGCACCCGACGAAGCCAACAAAGTGCCCGTCTTGAAAGAGTTTGGTGCTGAACGAGAGCCAGTCTATCTCACCGTGATATAGACCAAAAACAGTGCAGGCTTTTTCTAATTCATCGCTCAATCGTTCGTTGCGCTCCAGGGGTGTTTCCGGTAGAGTCGCTTTAACCTCTGCAACTCTTGTAGCGAAGCAGTTGCGGTCGAAGGGTAGTCGTCCGCCACCGACTAATTGCACCCATACTGTGATTCCGCCTTCTATCCAGATGGTACGCACTGTTTCGGGTTCCACTTCGATAATCTCACCAATGATGCGGCGATCTCTGTTGGTGAGAGGGTCTTGGGTTGGGGCTACAGCTTCGGCTTGGGTTTCGAGGTGGGTGTAAAGTTCTGCTTGGGCGAGGGCTTGCTCATCAACAGAAAAACTAGGACTTGCTTGCTGTGTATGTGTTATGTAGGTCATAATATTGATCTCCATTCAGTTGGATAAAAAGTGATCGCTTACTTCTTGGTCGGAGGGGCGATCGCTTTTGTTTTCTGACAGAGTGCTGTATTGGGAACAAGGCACTCTAATAAATTCAGCTTTGCTGCAAATAAGATTTCTAGACAGGGTGATTAGCAAATAACCAGTTTTTTAAGACTTGGTAGGTCATCGAGATCATCTTCGTTGGCTTGAGCATTACAAGTTTGGCTTCCGGCTGCTAGTCCCGGTGGCACTTGGTTTTGTGGTTAATTGAAATTAGTTAAGTTTAATAATTTGCAAACCCTTTTTGCGTTCGGGTGCAGGCGGTTGCATTTCCTTGCCCTTACACCTATAATATAAACCATTAGCTAATGGTTGTCAATTGCTCAGAACATCATTTTTATGCTTGATTTTTATAAACCATCAGCTTATGTTTTATAGCAGATAGCTAATATTTTGATGCTTTAGCTAAAGGAGGTGAATTCAGCAGCAGTTCTTACCTTGGCATCATTATTAATCTCTGAAATTCCATAAACCATTAGCTGTCAGTTGTCAACCAACAACTAATAGTTAATGCTTCAATCAAAGGAGGTGAATTAGGAGATGGAAGTGAAAGTAACGATTACGATTGATGTTCCAGGGTTAGAGAATGATTTAGCTGAGGCAATGAAGCAGAAGGGTCTATCTTTTCAAAAACTTGGTGAAGCCGCAGGTGTTACAGGTACGGCTGTCTGGCAAATAACCAGCAACAAGAATAAATCTATTAAGGTGGAAACTCTCGGCAGAATCGCTAAGGTACTGGGAATTGAGTGTCAACCCAATATAGAATCACTTGCGATTGAAGAGGTTAAAAGTGCATTTGGCGAAACCTCCTAACTAAAAGCGATCGCCCACCGTCCAAAGTTTGCGATCGCCCCAACTAAACCCTGAAAAAAGGAATAGCTATGTCTAACCTATCAGTTTTTAGGTTTGAGTCTCAAGAAGTTAGATTTGTTGGTACAGCAGAAAAACCAGAATGGGTAGCTGCTGATGTGTGTGCTTGTTTGCAATTAAGGGATACAAGTAAAGCACTAGAGACTTTGGAGCCATCCGAAAAGGGTACGAAGAATGTTCGTACCCTTGGTGGTGATCAAGAAATGTTGACTGTCAATGAACCAGGGCTTTATCGTCTTGTATTTAAGTCCCGTAAGCCAGTTGCCAAACGTTTCCAGTACTGGGTGTTTCATGAAGTCCTGCCCTCTATTCGTAAGACAGGTGGATACTCGGTTCCCCCAGGAACCATGACCCAGATTCAAATCCTTGCTGCAATGGCCCAACAGATGGCAGAACAAGAGCAAAGGCTATTGGAACAAGAACGCCGTCAAAACGAAGTACTGGCAAGACTAAAAGCGGTTGAAGTTGAGCAAGATCGATTCAATAGCCCATGTGGTCACAAGTACAGCGTTATGGGTTTTGCTAAACTTCGAGGGCTTGAGATATCACTCTCACAAGCTGGCAGCAAGGGAAAGAAAGCTAGCGCGTTATGCCGCAAGCAGGGGGTAGAAGTAGAACAGATACATGACCCAAGGTTCGGCTATGTGGGTTTATACCCTGAAAGTATTTTAGATCAAGTCTTTTCCAGCAATTCAAAAGATAAAGCGACCGCTCGGCACTAAACAAAATGCGAAGTAGTTTTTAAGGAAGCATATTCACAAATAGTTCAGGGTTCTAACTCGGTGAAGTATTAAGTCTGCACCGTCAATATTTTCATGCTCAAAACCCAATGAAGGATGAGAACAAAGCATAGAGGGGAAAATGAGTAATTCTGTTGTAAGCAATCGCAGTGATTTTGCAATAGTCGTTCCGTCGTTTCTAGATGACTATGGGCTTAATCCTCAAGAGTATCGTTTGTATGGACACATAGTTAGACGAGCAGGGAAAGACGGATGTTTTGAGTCAATTCCTAACATGGCAGCAATCTGTTTAATGAATGAAAAGACTGTCAGGAAAACCCTACAAATCCTGATTGCGGCTAGGTTTATCAAAATAGCCCAAGAACGAAAAGGGAAAACCACAATTTATGAAATCACCCATCATTCCCAATGGATGGCATCAAAACATCTAGAAAAAATCAGACAACAAATCACTGGTGGTAAATCAGGTAGTACCAAATTAGGTGGGGGTAGTAATACCAAATCAGGTAGGGGTGTGGTACCAAATCAGGCAGGGGTAGTGGTACCTGAAATGGTAGGAGTACCCCTACCTGATTTGGTAGACGAAGGAATTACCATTAAGGAATTACCAATTAAGGATCTCCCTTTAAGGGATCTCTCCCTTAATCCCTCTCAAACTGACATCGACTCACAAGAAAGAAAAGAAAAAAGAGAATTTGGATTTCAAGTCCAAGAAGAACCCAATTCAAGTTTCTCCACTTTGTTGCCAAAAAAATTTGAGACTACGCAATCAACAAGTCAGTCTCTCATGAAGGCAAATGTTCCGCCGCCACTGCCCGACCCATTTTTGAAAAATCAACGCAAAAAGCCCAACGATGTGATTTGGGATTGGCTACCAGATGGCCCGTGGCGTAATGAAGAGGGCAAGCTTGATGCAGAATTTCAAACCGCCCTCGCTACTCGGTGGATGAAGGAGTATGGCGGGGACTTACACGCAAACAAAGCCAAGGTACTGAAACACTTCCGCAATGAACTGACTAACTTAGCGATTGAGTGGGAATGGTATCAATCGACTTTCATTCATCGCGTTGTCAACATCCAAACCCGCAAGCAAAACGGGCTAGACACCACCCAAGATGAGGAACAGATAGCGCTTCAAGCCAGAGCAGCAATACCATTACCTCAAGAAGTACGTGTAACACAAACACCCACGTTAACCAAAATGGTAGAGCAAGTAGCAGACTATGCCTTGCCTACTCTAATTTCTCAAGAGCCACCCAAAGATGAATTTGGTTGCATTAATCCTGGGGCTTACTTGAATACACCAAAACAGTCAGACAGGGAATTTTGGGCGAACTTCACACCTCATGTTCTGCCAAGTCGCAAAAAATCACCTGTTGCATCCGTTCTAGAAACGGCAAAAACAGCTATCGAGGCTTTGAAAGTTGAGAAAGTAGAGCAGTTGAGTGAAAAGGCTCCTGTGGGAGAAGCAGAGGAAGAGGTGGGAGGGTGGGAAGATATTGCCTCCCACACAACTCCCGCAAATAGCTCTCTGCCCCTTGCCTCTTCTAAGTTGACTGCGATCGCCGTTATAGTTCAGCCTCCAGTTTTAGATGAAGAAGCTGTACTACAAGACATGAGGAAATATCTTAATTGTGGCAGTGACGTATTGAGGCAAACCGCAATTGATTGGGCCTGCGATCCTGCTAATCAATGCGAACTCGTGATTGTGTCAGGGCGAGTGGTTGATATCAAATGGGTTGACTTTTAAGCAGCAAGCTCAAAACAAAAGTGTCTTATGAAATACTACAGGCAGAACAAATACGTACAAACTTGGAATTGTCAAGATATTCCGGGTGAATATAGCTTCCACCAGCTTATATGTCAAGAGGTAGTTAATCAGGAGAAAAAGGAGTGACTATTTTTACCTCTTACTATGCAGGAGAAATCAGAGGTGAAGCCGTTTCCATCTCTCTATATCCTCCAAAAAGCTTTCAAGGCAAGCATTTACCTTTATTTGCTCCAACACCAGAGCTACTGAAATGGTGGAAGTCTTCAGCGTCAGATACTAATGCTGAACAAGAATACACCCGCCAATTCCATGAAATTTTGCTTTGTAGGCAGCAGCTGATTGATATTTGGGTTGCAAAACAGCAGCAAAACTCACATGACATGACATTGTGCTGCTACGAAAAAACTGGCGATTTTTGCCATCGGCATCAAGTTGGACGTGAAGTTATCCAACGGTATCTGCCTAAACTTTGGGGCGGGGAAGTTGGGTTAGGAACTGTTACGAAGCAGAAAATGTCCACAAATTGTGGACAAAAAATCATACTCCCAGCGACATACCCGCCCCAAGTATTGAGTCTGATCGAGAAATGTCATGAGTTGGGGTATCCTGTAAAATGCGATCGCTTAGAGTGCGGATACTACCAAGTTAGCCTCAATGGAGAAGACTTAGGTGTGTGGTCAGAGTTGGGTGTGCTTGGTGTATTGTCCGGGTTGCAGGAGAAGTTTTACCGTGAGCGCCTAATTCCGTCAGTGGCTATGGCTGCAAAGGCAAGAGGTAAGAATAATCAGCAAGATATCAAGATGCCTTCATGGGTTTTGGTTCGGGATACTCAGTCAGAGGTTTTAGCCCCAGTGGGGCAGCTAGCAACAGAAGAGTTAAAGCCATCCCGTGCAGAAACACGTATTGTTGAGCAAATGAGTCTGCTATGACTATTGTTGCGCGGTTGGGATTGCATCTGGTGTTGATTGAAAAACTGAATTTGGAGCGATTTTAGAAAAAACTCAGGTTTCAAGTATTTGCTCTCGTGTTGGGATGATCCAGCGAAAGCAGATTGTAATTAAAAAACTGTTGTCTAAATTTCCGCAGGGGGTTATTGAGTATGTAGATGGGGTGATGATTTATTGGAACGAGTAGTAATCATTATGTAAATCACAGAAGTTTATCGTAAAGTTGGATTTTTTATACTTGCCTGAACTATATATAAACTTAACTATAGATTAAATGATTGGTACAGGTTCTGTAAAGCTTTTAAGTATATTTTTAATCTCTGAGTCAATTTCACTTTCTTTCATTAATGATGCTAGTCTCGCAGAGTCTCTTTCCTTATTGAAGCGTACATCGAATAACTTACATAAATTATCTAATAAAATATCGCCTGGGACTAAATTTTTCTTTTTAGTCTCCCAAGAGTTTTCTACTAGTTTAGTCTGCTCTTCAATTATTGTTTGTAATCCCTTCTCTAATTGCGTCAACTTCTCCTTTTGAGAAGCATACTCATCTTTTAATCTTTCAAATAAGGAAATTCCAGAATCAGAGTTTAGAACAGCATTGCGGTTTGGATAAATAGGAAGACAAGTAATTTTTGCAACTCGTCGTTCTATAGCAACATACTTTAATGCATCAGCACACGTTTCAATAGCTTCCTCTATTTTAGTTAGATCAACAATTTTGTCCTCTTTTCCTCCTGTAAGTTGATATTTAAGCTCAATAAATTTAGCGATAGCACTTGGAGATAAAAGATAATTCTCAAGTTCACGTTTTTTTAAAACTACTAATTTTGCTTTATCTCCAAGCTGAGTAAAGAGACGTTTGACTTCATCCTCCTCACGCTCGTCACGATCTAAAATAAAAAATACTGATACGCGTCTTTTACTAAGAAAATTAATTGTTGCTTCTGTTGCAAAGTGAGCTAAGTTTCTTACACCACCCATAGGTACAAATCCCACACTCGCTTGTGCTAGATTTATGCCTAAGATAGAAGCCCACTCACGGATTACATCTTCATCACTTGGACCTTCAACAAAAACTAGTCTGTCAAACATAAAAAGAGAGCTTAGTCTAATGCCAAGCTCCCGTGGAATACTATTCTCTGCTTCCTCCGCATTAATAAGTTGAATAGTTGTTGAATTCTCACGAGATGCAAGATAAACATTACGCATTTCTCCTGTATCTAAAAAGTTGGTAGAGTGAGTTGTGATAAAAATTTGGCAGTCTTTTCCAATCGTCTTTAAATATCTCATCATGCTTGTCTCCAGAGCAGGATGCAGATGTATCTCAGGCTCTTCGACAAGAAGTATATTAGGACGGTTAAGTTCATAATCTAAGATTAATCTTAATGCCTCACGAATTCCAGCGCCATTAACTTGAACAAGAAATTGATCTACATCAAGTTCTGCTTCTGGCTCTTCTCCTGGCATTGTCTTTACTGCTCGAAAGGCATCAATATCGACTCCTAAAAGGGCTGATACAGTATCTTGAATTGCACGGAGTTTTTCTGGACCTCCTCGTGTAACTTTAAGCTCAAGCAATTGTGCAGCTTCACGTTTTCCTATTGGCTCTCGTCGTTCAGTAAGATACAAAACATTCATTTTACTAATTTCTTTTAGTAAATTAAGTGCATAAGTTGGGACAGAAGATTCTTTTCCTGAAAAACTATCAATTCTGTGTAGGATTGGTTCTGAGCGTAAGCTAATTTCTTCTTTTTGCATACTCTCTGCTAAAGAAGAAATAGCATCTATGCAATCATTTTTTGACTCGCTAGACTCGATGAGTTCCTCAAGTTTAGTTAATAAAGTGCTTGATGGTTTCAAACTACGAACCATTCGGCTTGGCAATGAAAAGATAAACCGTTCTGTAAAATTAGGTGGATTAGATTTAAGACGCTTCCAATCATCTTCATCTAAACGTCTAAACCTCTCAGTAACAAAAACTTTAATCTGTTCAATTTCATTTTCCAAGTCTTGTACGCGCTTTGCTTTACTCACTAATTCTTTAGCAGCTTCAGAATTGATTTCAAGAATAGTGCGAACCGCTCCTTTCTCAGGGGTTAATAAAAAACCAGGTTTACATAGTACTATTCTTTGAACGTATGCAAATGCTTCAGGCGAAGTCATTACTTCCAAAGTAACGCCCAATCTTAATTCTGGATCAATTCCCTCAACTGAATTTTTTACTTGTGGTGATTCCGAAACGATATTTTGAATTAAGTTATCTCTTTCAGCAAGTAGAAGCTGAAAAAACATCGTAATTTTAATAGGTACATCAAGCAAATTTTTATAGTGATCAATAGTTTGATTAAGTGATGGATTGAGTACAATATAATTATCTTTATTTAGTGATTTAAAGAATGCATTTATAGCTATAAGAATATTGGATTTCCCTACATTATTTTTTCCAACAATAACATTAAAACCACCGCAATCTTCAAGAGTTACCTCTTGAATACTTCTAAAACTTTGTATATTAATTGCTTCTAATTTCATATTTTCAGTAACTTAAAAATTTTAATACATTAATTTTAATACTTTAATACAGTATTATAACAATAAAAAAATATTTTGGGCTGACTCATATCTAGGTAGGTATTATATAGCAATTCTAAATCATTCGTAAACAACAAGAATCATGGTCTATCTAAAATATCGGGAGTTGGAGACTTTGATTTTTAAAAATTAAATTTGATTTCTATATTAACAAATTTTATAGATTCTGTATGTAATTTTTGAATATTGCACTAATTAATTTATACTTTATAACATTTTTTTAGATTTAGATATGGGAAACATACCGTAAACTCAGCGTATATTTATGATTTGTTATAAATATACAAACATTTTCTCCGTAATCTCTATTTTAGGCAAAATATAAACTCTTTATATCTAAAGCATGGAAGAGGAGGAAGACTCGCCTACGGCGAATGACTGTACATCGCTAACGCTTGTGGAAGCTGTACAGGGTGAATCTGCTCCATTGCTGGCTGAAAACCAGAATTGTGGTGTTGAACCGAGAGACTGTCATGGAGGCGATTTTTCCGCCACGCCCGTTGCTCAAAATGAAAAATCTCTAAATTCTGCGATCGCTAATCAAACACCGGGGCAAGTAGAACAGGGTGAATCTGCTTCCTTATCGGGAGAAAACCAAGTCTTTGGTGTTGAAGTGAAAGCGGATCAAGAAAGCGAAAGTTCTGCGCCGCCCGTGTCACAAACTGAAAAATGGTCGCATGAGGCGATTGTTGCGAGGTCAAATATGCGACCAGAACGTATGCAGAAACTCAAGGTTGCAACGAATTCGGGCGAGAATCCGGAGTTTGAGTTCTTGCAAGAGTGTTGGCAGGATGATCCGGCTTTGCAGATTGTGATCAAGAAATTGCTGGTGAAGTTTCCGCAGTGGGGGATTGCGATTGTGGATGGGGTGTTGGTTGATTGATTGAGGTAAATAGCGAGCGCATTCACCAAGGACAGGAATCTGCTGTTGTAGAGTTGAGCAACTGTTCGGTTTGCACTTTGCAAGCTACCCACCCTTTATTTCAAAAAAATTTAGATTGAACCGACAGCAAATCACTCAACAAGAATAAAAAACAAGAGTAAAGGGCAAAAAACTAAGGTATAAAAAAAGGCTACCGAATAATCCTTTCAATCGCGCAGACTATACGAAAACCAAAATTGTAGCTGAAGCTATCTGGGTTGAGCTTGAAATCGCGGGACGCGGAACGGCACATTTCAGGATTGTTGAGCCAGGAACCGCCTCGCAGCACGGCACCTCTGCTTTTTTTCTGAGAAATATTATCAAACCAAGCACTGCCATCTGTGGGCGCTCCTTTATAGTTATCGTGCCAATCATCCAGACACCATTCCCATACATTTCCGTGCATATCGTATAGCCCAAAGTCGTTAGCTACTTCAAAATTGCCCACAGGTGTAGTCACCGCTGTGTACCTTCCTTTTACACCTTGTCCATAAACTTTATTGGCTCTGTAGTTTGCTAATTCTGACGTAATTGTTTCGCCAAAATGGAAAGGAGTAGTCGTTCCAGCACGACAAGCATATTCCCATTCGGCTTCACTAGGGAGGGCATACTGTCTTTTTGTATGGGCAGCAAGGCGATTGCAAAACTCAACCGCATCGTACCAGGAAATTTGCTCTACAGGTCGTTTATGCCCTTTGGAATTCGATGGGTCAGCTTCTAGCTCAATGTTTACCTGTGGTAGTCCTACTATTGCTCTCCACTGTGCTTGGGTGACAGGATATTTACCTATGCAAAATTGCTTGATGTTTACTAAATGCTGAGGGCTTTCATTCTCACTACGCCCTAGTTCATCTTCTGGTGAACCCATCATGAAGCTACCGCCAGGAATCAACACCATATCTAGCTCAATTCCATTGCCTAAGTCTTCTACATAGTATTTGCTTGTTTTCTGTGTCCGGGTTATAACTATTTTGGGCATTTATTACTAATTGCTTAATTTTGTTTGTAATTGGATATTGCTTACAAAATATAATGTGTTTCCCTAGATTTTAGAAAAATTATCACGGTAAACAATGTATTTCTCAAAAAAAATTAGATTGCTCCGCTAAAAAATAGAAAAAAAGAACAAGTGTAAATGGGAAAATAAAGTATAAAGAGCTACTAAATAATTCTCCCGACCGCGCAGACAATCCGAAAACCAACAATGTTGGTCAAGATGTTATTCAACCCCCTATTGCTGACGTAACGGGATGCAGAACGGCAGTATGAAGGAATGTTATACCAGGAACCGCCCCGCAGCACAGTGCTTCCTCCATACCACAGGGGATCATTTTTTTCTCTCCTTGTATACTTATCCAACCAAGTACTACCATCTATTGGCGCACCTTCATAATTGTTGTGCCAATCATCAAAACACCATTCCCATACGTTTCCGTGCATATCGTATAATCCAAAGGCGTTTGCTACTCCAAATCTGCCCACTTCTGTTGTTTCTTCTCGATACGTTCCTTTCACACCAGCACCATAAGTATCGTTAGCATTATAGTTGCCGAACTCTGATGTGATTGTTTCGCCAAAATGGAATGGTGTTGTTGTTCCAGCACGACAGGCATATTCCCATTCTGCCTCACTGGGTAGGCGGTAGCTTTTACCTATATGATGGGAGAGACGGGAGCAAAACTCAACTGCATCGTGCCAAGAAATTCTCTCTACAGGTCGATTTGCACCTTTGAAATAGGATGGTTCAGGCTTTAGTTGTCCTTTTTCCTTAGCTATAGAAGCGACAGCTCGCCACTGTGCTTGGGTTATAGGGTACTTACTCATGAAGAAAGTGGGAACTGTGACTTCGCGTTGCGGACGTTCCGAGTCCCTACTATATTTCTCCGTTTTTGGTGCCCCCATTGTAAAACTACCACCGGGAATTTGTATCATCTCCAGTACTATTCCATTCCCTAAATCTTCAGCAAAACCATAAGCTTGCTGACGATGACGGTTGATTATTAATTCCGTATTGTGTTGGAAAAAGCCTGATTTTTTCAGTTCGATGCTAGCTAGTTCAAATTCAAAGGGTTGGAGGTTAATAGCTAATTCTGGCTCATCCTCTATTCCCTGATCCTCAATAGCGACATTAGCAATTTCAAAATTAAAGGTTTGAAGGGGTGGAAAATTGTCAAATTCTCGACTTTTTAGGTACTTAGAAGGTTTTTGCTCTAATTGTTCTGCTAAAGCTGCATATTCTCCACCTAAACGACGTAAAACCTGGGAAGCAACCTCAGCAAAGGGTATAATCTCCTCTTGGATTTTTTCATTCCAGTTAGCATCAGGGGATAACAGGGCTGCAAAATTTTTAATCGATATACCAGCTTTGCGAGCAATATACTGAGATACTACCTCCAAAACTGTATCCACATCCGGTGTGGGAACGGAATCAATTAATAACTCCCGAACTTGTTCAACAAATTTATAATTAACAATTTCCCCTTTGAGAGATGTATTATCACCTGCGACTGGCTTCAAAAGACCGCTCATAAAGACTTCAGCCAGATGCACCTGCATAGAGTCCTTTAACAAAGTTTCCTGAATCAGATGAACTACAGGCAAACTCACGGGAACTGTTGCCATTAAACCAGCTAAACGTCTAGCTGTTGGGGATGCAGTTGCTCGAAACCGATTTACCAATTCGGCTGCGGATAATTTACTGGTATCTTTTGTATCTTTTTTATCTATTGGTAATTGTGATTGTTCAGGAATTAAAGAAGTATCTAATAAAACACCTGTTGTTTGCGTACTTCCTAGCCCAGATACTACCCGCGACCATTGTTGCAAAGAATCAGGCTCTAGTGTAATTACAGGTAAAGTAATAGCTTTATTTATATCTACATCTTCCCAAACAGGCAACCCATCAATTTGAAGCTTTGTGTTAGGAACACCAGGTGCTAGTGCATTTAATTGTACTGGATAACCAAAACCCATACCAGTTCTCATCCACAACCGTTCAGGGAATAGTTGGAGAATCGCCACGGGTCCAGAATTAGACCAAAGCTTTAAAAGGTCGTGAATTTTACCCCGATGCCATATATCAGAAGTACAATCGCTAGCTAATAATACTAAACGCCTACCTCCTGAGTCTAATAATTCCTTGGGACTGCGGGAATTCTGGTGATTTTGGGAAAGATTTTGCTGGCAAAAAAGTTTAATTTCGCCTTTTTCATCAGTTTGCAAACTCCAAGTAGAAACAGACCGAAAAGCACCTTGGAGTTCAGTAAGTTTTTGAAACTCGGTTATTATTTCTTGCCAAATTACTATCGAACGAGATTTTTCAACTACTAAAGCTAGGTCTAACCAACGTTCGGGTGCTGGTTTTAGTACTGGTATCAAAATTCTATTTTCGGCAAATTGTGTTACAGTTTCTTCTTCGTCTAAAATCTTTTTAGTTTGAGAAGATACCTTACGCATTAGTGGACGCAATGCCCTTGCTAAACCCAGAGGATTACGCAATCCCGGAGCGGTGGGAGCTTTAAATGGAATACCTTCTGGTGCGTTTTGTGACTGAGTTTTATGATCAGCTCGAGGCGGTAGATAGGCGTATGCTTGAGGTTGTCTAGGCTCAAGATTCGGAGATAGTGGTGGTGTTAATAACTCAGTAGTTTGTTTAATCTCTGTTTCTTCAATTTCAGCCTGGGTTTCTTTAAGTGATGGTTCTGTGACAGGAGTTATTTCAACCTCACCCATCTGAACTGCCAACCAGAGGAGGTCTGCAATTTCTTCTCCATCTAATTCAAGTTGAAGCTGTTTTAACAAAGCAGATAGAGAAGCAATACCCAAAGAATTAGTCATCTACTTTATCATCTATCTTCTGAACTGTTAAGGATTTTTAACAATTGCTTGACTAATTCATCCTTTTCTTCACCTATAGGTGCGTTTCTGCGAGTCATTAAGTAAATTGCATTAAGTAATTGGTCGGTTGCTAAATCTCCTTCTTTACGCTTTTTTAGAAATTCGTTTATTAATAACTTAGCTTGTGCAGTTACATTTTCATCATTACCCAAATGAGCTGCAACAATTTTCTCTAACTCAGATTCATCGGGTTCTTTGATATTTAAACGAAGACAGCGACGTAAAAATGCTGGGGGGAAATCGCGCTCTCCATTACTGGTAAGGATAACGAAGGGAAAAGCAGTGCATTGTATCCGTCCTTGCTTAACGGTAGCTCTAATATGTTTGTAAGTATGCTCTGTTTTATCTTTATAAGCAGTTTGTACCTCTACAGTTTCCAACTTTTCTGCAATCCGAATCAGTTCAGGGATTTCAAATTGCCCTTCTTCAAACACATGCAATAAATCATTGGGTAAGTCAATATCGCTTTTATCAATCTCGTCAATTAGTAAGGCTCTAGGTCGATTCGATGGTAGTAAAGCTGTTCCTAATGAGCCAAGTTGAATATATTTGCCAATTTCCTTGACTTGATCTAGATTATTTGAACCTTGTTGTGAGGTATCCTGGAGACGAGCGATCGCATCATAGGAATAAAGTCCATCTTTGAGGGTTGTACGAGTTGTGATAGGCCAGTACAAAACCTCTCCTAAATTTAACTGATAGGCAACAGCATGGGCTAGGGATGTTTTTCCCGTACCTGGTTTCCCCGTTACCAGTAAAGGTCGTCGTAGATACAGTGCTGCATTGACTAACTCAACCTCTTGAGAGCGAACTTGAAAACTAGCACCGCGCTTTTTCTTTTCGGCATTACTTTCAGAATCATTGCTATCATCGCTAAATTTACGCCAGCTTGGTGCTTTTGGCAACCGATCAACCCCATCATGGGGAGTGCAATTATCACCTTGAAAAATTTTCCAGTCACTCATAAATGTTACATCGAGTAAATTACATAGAGTAATCAATACTGGGAGGTAAGCGATAAGGGTCTTCCCATAATAAGGAAAGATGATGACCGATGTGGCTATTTTCCGGCTCTAGAAGTGCTTCTAGGCGTTTCTGTGCTATTGCTTCAGTCAGTTCCTCGATACAACATTCTAGTAATCCATCGACTTGGTGGTTGCACTCTGGTAGATGACATCTCAACCATAATGCAACTGGAGTAGCCGTACTTAAGATTACTGCAAAAACACTTCCTTTCCCAGTTTTTATAGGAGTTTGTTGTAATTTAATCCCGATGGCATTTTCCTTTCTTAATTCAATAGATAACTTCTTTAAATCGTCATCATTCCATAACACAAAAGCACTAAGCACTGATGTTTTAATTATCTTTTGTAATGTTTGCCATTTTTCTTGCCAAAATCCTTTATAACGACTATAAGTTGGGAGCAATCTTTCAGTTGAGCGCACTACAACCTTGTAGTCCCTATTTAACTTTATTTCTTCAAGCCCAAATTCATTCTCTATTTCCCAACAATCAACTGCTTCGTTGATTAACTCAAGGGGTAGAAATATCTCAATTATTAGTTTAGATGAAGAATATTCTCCAATTTGATTGAGAAAAATATTTATAGCTTGGGGGATTTGCTTCAAAGTTAAAGTTTCTTTGTTTTTAAGTTTTGATTGTTTTGTTTCGATGACATTTTTGGGATAAAAAAGCTGTTTACAACCTGAATTATTTTGAGAGTTATAAGTATTCGCGTCAGGAATCAGCCAAGCATTAAGAAAGTAACAATCTTCTTTATTAGGATTAGTCAGAGAATCTTGCTCGCTTCGACGTATAGCAACAATCAGATAAGGTGTTTTATTTGTTAACTCTTGGATTTGAGTTGAAATTAACTTTAAAAGTTCTGAATATCCATTGATATTACTCTTAGCCCATATCTTTAATTGCTCAGAAAGTGACTGAGGTATTTCGGAATCTATGACTAACCGAGCTATGAATTTTTCAATAACCGTATATTTCGATTCTCCTTGCGGCATTTTTTTGAGTTCTACCAAAATCCCTTCTAGCTTATCTGGTAGTGGATTTTGCCAGTCATCGGGAGAACAAGTCTGATATATCCTCTTAACACAATTTGATATTTTATCTTCATAGGGAATTAATAAAATTAGTAAAATTTGAATATTATTTTCTCCCTGTTCTGGCTGCTGAAGCTGATTCATTTCTTTCTCAATAGCATTTATTCTTTTGGCAATATCATCAAGCTGTAATTGCAAGTTGTTTTGTTCTTGAGGGTTACTTTCTCTTCTCTTTTTATCGGCTACAGCTTTATAATCATTCTCCAGCTTCTCTAAATCCTGATTGAGAGTTTCGAGGCGGATTGTTCTGATTCTACTCATACTTATACTCTAACTCTGACTCTGAGTCTGACTCTTTAAGCTGTTGTTCGATAACCTCCATTTGGTTGGTGATATCATTAAGCTGTAGTTGCAAGTTATTTTGCTCTTGAGGGTTACTTTCTCTTCTTTTTTTATTCGCTACATCATCATAATCTTTTGCTAGTTTGTTTAAATCATGCTTTAAGTTATCAATTTTGATTTGAGTAATACGAGGTATTTGAGGAGGTTTATTTTCCTCTTTCAATATTTTTCTATCTGCTGCTCTAACCTGATTAATTACAACATAACAAGAATCTTCAAAAGCTTGCAATTGTTGTTCAATTGCATCCAACTTGCCACCAAGTTCCTTCAATGTGCGTTCCTCTGACTGAAGCTGGTGTTCATATTGGAACTTGCGGGATACATCTGTTTCAATAACCAACGCTGTTCGTAGATTTGCAACTTTTTGGCTTTGAAGGGTGTAAGCCTTTTCAATTGAGTCTCTTTCAGAAAGCAATCGCTCTCTTTGATTCTGTGATTGGACTGAACTACCTGATACCGCCGTCTGCTGCCCAAGGTGAATGTTGTAGATGTCGCCGCCAATTCGCCCCGCATTCACAGACTCAGCATTAATCAACCCACCGCCAAACTGGGCATTGCGTAAGTCACTACTGGAGACTTGCTTTGGGTCTTGTGAGTCGTGCATGGGTCGGTTTGGGCAGGTTTAAGCGTTGTTGTGAATATTACCACCTATTTGTTCTGAGTTAACTATCTCGCCATTCAACTCGTCGATTGTCTATTCTTACTCATCTAAACGTCGTGCGATCGCCTTTGATAATTCGTCAAAATCTGACTCACTGTGAATATCTGGAGTTAGTGTATTCATGTCTCTGAGCAGGTTGGTGAGTTCAGCAATGGTATGACGAATTTCGGTGTATAAATCTATTTCTTCTCTAAATCCTTGTAAATTAGCGGCGGAAACACCTTTCATCGCTTTGTCTAATTCTTTAATTTGGTCTTCCCAATATTTAATATATTTAATTCTTTCAATCGGGTTATAAATTTGGACATCTGGTAACATAATTGGAAAAATTCGGTCATAAAAATCACCATTCTTAGCAATTTGCACCAATTCAAACATACAGTTTGGCGATTTTAAATACTTATCACTAATCACAGCAATGACGCATTTTCCGCGTCCAATCTTTTCCATGAAAGCTTTGATTAGTCCTTTGTAACCCAAGTCTCGTTTATCTCGAATGATGGCGATACCTTTAGATTGTAAAACTTCGTCTAAGTGATTTACATAGGTTTCGCTATCTCCACCCCAAGCATAGGAGATGAAGATTTCTTTCTCATATTTAGCTGTTTCTGTTTCTTGTTTCTTTGGTGATTGTTCGTGCTTATCTTCCTCTTTAGTCTGAGGAAAATCATTAGCTTGCAGATATTGTTCCATTGCATCCAACTTGCCAGCAAGCTCCTGCAATGTACATTCTTCAGCCTGAAGTTGTTGTTCGTATTGAAACTTCCGTGATGGGTCTGTCTCAATCACCCATGCCTTTCTTATTCTGTCAACTCTTTGGCTTTGCAGTACGTATGCTTTCTCCAGCGAGTTTCGTTCTTGCTGCGATTGCTGTTTTCGTTGCGGTGACAGGGAAATATTATCTGATGTTACTTGCTGCTGCCCAAAGTGAATATTGTAAACATTCCCACCTATTTGCCCAGCGTTCACCGTGTCAGCATTAATCAACCCGCCACCAAATTGGACATTCTGTAGATTATTGTTGACTTGCTTTGGTTTTTCTGAGTCTGGCATAGGGTTGGCTTGAAGGTTATTAAGCGTTATTGTTCTGAATACTAGCACCTATCTATTCTGCATCAACAGTTTTAGCATTTACTATACAATGCCAAAACTGTCAGCTAACTAAATTGTGATTACTATGTTGTGCAATTTTCACGTTTAAAATTAGCAAGGATATGAAATAATTCAATTACTCAAATAGATACTTTTAACAGGGAGGTTAGATGAGGTTCCAATTTGCACATTTAATGAAAAAGTACCACTTACTAGCCCTGTACTTTCTGTAAGTGGAGAAGATGGTTCAAACACTGAGTTATCACCTCCAATAATAAATTTTCCTATGGAAGATTTTCCTTCTACAGTAAAACTCCCTTGAATTTTGTTCCCTTGTTTTTTTAAGGTTCCTCCACCTTCAACTCCTAAAACTCCCAAAACATTTTCGACTAATTTAGGAAATTTTGAAACAGAGGGTTCGCCACTTATTCTTGGTTTAACTCCAATAACCTTAAATGGAATAGTTAGATTTTCATTTAAAGGCGCACTTAAAACTATACCTACCTGCCTACCTGCGATATCTAGAATTAGTTCGCGAGTAGATGGATCGTAACCTCCAGCAACTTCACTGACGCTCGTTCCTACAGAAACCGCAGCCACATTACTGTTTTTAATACTACCAGAGCCACTAATAACTCGTAAATAGTAGCTTGAAAAAGGAGCTATTGGAGGTAGTTTCAAAGCAGTCCGATTGTTAGCTATTTGAGTTGCTATTTCCTCTCTAATATTCGCTGGAAGATTAGGAGCAATAGATTGTTTTGGGTCTAAAAAACTTTGAATTTCAGTAGATTTAGCAATCTGCTTAGGATCTATATTTGCGGTTGCATTGTTTGCTACAGAATATCTTTGCCCTGCTTTTATGGGAATTCCCAAAGTGTTGTTAATTGATGTAATGTAAATTGTTCCTAGTAAGACATCAATAAAAATATCACTTCCAGTATCAATTCCTCGAATTAGAGTTTGTCCATTACCTGGTCTAATAATTTGTTCTCTTGGCGTATAAACATTAAAAGCACAGTCACTTAATTCTTGAGATATAACCCATTTTGTTAAATCATCTAGTAAATTGCTCATTTCAGAGCCATTAGAATGCCGTCTAATTGGCCCTTTTGAGCATAATAATTCCGCGTTTAATTCTAGATCGTTGAAATTCCATTCGCCCATACTTGCAAGAGTACACTCACTTCCTCCGTTTTCTGACACACATTTTTCGATAGTTTGCTGACAACTATCATCTGTAATATTTGAGTCAGTTACAAAAAAACCAGATTTTGAGTTAGCACCACAGTAGAGTACGGAATCGTCATTAGCAGTTTCAGTTTGCTTAACTGATTTAGTCATTGATGCAGAATTAAAAATATTTAAAAAAGGTAATAGAGAGCTTTTCACAGAACTAGTTCCTATTCTTACCCCTGATGCACATCCTCGATCAATATTTTCTCCTGCATCCCGCCAACCTAGTGTAAATGTTCCTCCGCTAACTCTACAGGGAAATCTATATTCAGATGGTGTTGGTTTTGGAAGAGTGCTTACTCTATAACCAGAAGAGTTCCATTCATTATCTTGCTGAAATAGAAAATCTAAAGTAGCTATTAGGTTTTTATTAGCAGGTATACCAAGAACATCTCTATATGTCAGCACTTCTGATATTCCTGGAACGTAATTCCTTATGCTTCTACTAGAACCTTCACGTCTAACAGTTAAAGAACGGTTATTAATAGTTTTACCTTGGACTTTATAAATACTTGCACCATCAGGAATTCTAGAACCCCCGTAGCTTTGCTTAATTATTAATAAGCTAAAAATAGGAATAAGCAATTGTATAATTACATGATATGTTAACTTAATCTGAAATAAATTCTTATTTTTTAACATATTTCTTAATCTTTATTTAAATGGATTTTACATTCTTCAAGACGTTGTAAAGGGATATCATAGGGAGGTGTAAATATTGTATAAATTAGCGATTTTGAATCTAATTCATCACACGCTGGAGCAGATATTTCAGATATATTACCATACCAACCACATCTATTTTTTGTCTGATTTCGCCATAATTCTTCGATTTTCTTTAAAATTATACAAGGAATTCGACTAGCTTCTGCTTGATCTAACAAACCATTGCTATTGACATCAGCTCCGAATCCAAATTTGGTCATTAAAATTTCATACGTTTTCTTTATAGCGCCATCTGTATAATTATTCTCTAAATTAAGATAATCAGATATTTGGTTTTGATTATTTTCAAAATATTTGTCTCCTGAATTTAATTTTGAATGCTGTTTTTGTGTTAATTCTTCTAGCGTTTTTAATCTTCCAAATTTTCCTTTCTTCATATCTTTTTCTATCAAGAAGAATCGTTCTTTTAAAATAACACCAGTCAAAGAATTTAAAGTTTTTATCGAAATAGATTTAATTTCTTGTCTCACCTGTTCTAAATTTAAGAATTCTTGAGAATTTTCTGCAATTCTCTTCTCAAGATTAGTTGTGCTTTCCAAAATAGCATGATAATATCCAATTGACAAAGCTATATCTTTTTCATTTCCTTTATGCTGACTAAGTTTATCTGCCTGTTTTAGATAGCTAGGTAACTTATTTAATAGTTCTAATGTAGGTGGCTCAACACCAAGCATAAAAGATTGAAGTGATTGTTCAGCTTGATGCTGTTGTAGCCAAGCAAACCCTCCAGCCCCTAGTGCCATAATTGCAAATATAGCTGTACTGGTAGCCCACCTAGTTTTTATTTTTTGCTGTTTTAGTTCTTGTTGTATGCGTTTTTCCTTTTCTTTTTCTTCATATTCTCTTTGTGCTACACTCGCTTGTATATACTCCTGTTCTGCATACAGTTTGTCTTGATTTATCTCCCACCAGTTTTCAGCTTCAAGTAATGCCTTCCCTCGTAATAATGCTCCTTCATCTTTATAATTTTTCTGCCATTGGTATTTTGAAACCCGCAACTGTTGTTGCCAAGCTCGAAATTCACGATCTGTTTTCATCCATTGCCGCAATTTCTCCCAATTCTGAATCAGCACTTCATGAACAACCTCTACTGTCTGTTCACCACTAGCATTGTCACTTGTTACTATTAATCGCGCATCTGCCAGTTTCGTCACTAATTCCCAGTTTGCCTCACCGAGTTCTGCTTTTGTCGCCAGTCGGCGCGTATCTTCTATACCTTCACCAGGTTGCACTAGTTGGATAAAAATTTGGCGTACCTTTTCCTGCTCAGTAGTAGTGAGATTGTCATATTTTTGATCTGCATAGCTGGCTAACGCACCTTCTACTTTCCCAATGTCCTCATAAGCTGTATGAGTTAATTGTTTGCTCTGGTGCTTTTCCCACAGCAATGTCAAAGCAAATTCCAGTACAGGTAAGTTCCCTGGTTCGGACTTTACATCATCTAAAATGCGTTCTATCAACCCATCTTGAAATGTTACTCCCAGCTTTTGTGCAGGTTTGGCAATTACATCTGTTAATTCAGATCGATTCATTGACCTGATTTTGATGTCAGATTTCAATTGGTCTGCAAATTCTGGATATAAGAGTGTGTAACTTAAAAAATCCACACGCATAGTTGCAACAAATACTGCTGATAGCGATTTGCTAATGGGAGATTGAATAAAAGTTAGCAAACAGTCTAAGAATTTATGACGAATTTTTTCATCATTGCATAAGGTAAATAACTCTTCAAACTGATCTGCAATTAGTAACACACGATGGTGAGGATGGTTTTGCTTAATTTTGGCAATAACATCAACAAGAAGAACATCGTCATTGGAGAAATAATTGGACAACTTGCGTGTTTGGGCAATACGATCCGTATCATCTTTTTCAGGCGTGTAAAGTGGAACTAATGCTTCAGCCAAACCGTAGAAAGGGTTAGAACCAGGGCGAAAATGAGTAAATAACCAGCGACCTTGCTGTTGGAGTTTCGGTACTAAACCTGCTAACACAACAGAAGATTTACCGCTTCCTGATGCACCCAGCACAGGGATAAAATTTCGAGTTTGAGTTGCCTTAAACAATTCCTTTATGAATACTTCTCTACCAAAAAAGTATTCGGCATCACCTGGACTAAAGTGATATAAGCCGCGATAAGGGCATGGAAGTTTTTCATCACTAAAAGCATTTGACACAAGTTGAACAGCAGCTACTCGAATATCTTCACGGTAAGAATAATTGGTGATGTGGATATTTGAAGTATTGTAGATGTCGCCGCCTATGCGCCCTGCATTCACAGACTCAGCATTAATCAACCCGCCACCAAACTGGGAATTGCGTAAGTCGTTCTTGGAGACTTGCTTTGGGTCTTCTGAGTCCGGCATGGGTTAGGCTTGAGCAGGTTTAAGCGACATTGTTGTAAATAATATCACCATTGTTTTTTAGGACAATAGATGCAAATTTTTTCTTAATCTCGCTTGAAATCCATTTGTGCGAAGTGGTCTTGCAGCAGTTTGTGGATGAAGCGGTAGCGGCCGCCGACACGCTGGAGTAACATACGCTCGGTGCAGTAGTCGAGAAAACGAGCGTAGTTCCAGGGGATGTAACCGTTGAAGTACAGAACGAGACGTAAAGAGAAGTGTTGGATACAGGCTTCACCACAGAATAGTCCTGTAATTACCCCAAACATTACCCCTATATGCAGTCCAAAAATTAGCCATCCAATTACCCCAAATAATAGGGTTAATAAAACAGCATTGATACTAGATTTCCAAATGCCTTGATTAGGAATTAATTTTGTTTCTATAAACGAACCAGACTGCTCTCCAGCAAGACCAAAAACTAGTCCAAAAAACAACCCCAAAACTAATCCTAAAACCAACCCAAAAACCAATCCTCCAATTACCCCAATAATCAACCCAAAAATCAGCCCTGTAATTAGTCCTGTAATTAGTCCAATGAGCTTTCCCCCTAGCCCTCCAACTACTCCTAAAACTAATCCTGCAAGCATTCCTCCAGCCAATGCTCCAACTAGCCCAAAAACTAGCCCAAAAAATAAAACAAAATCTAGCAATTCATAATTGAAATTAAACCAAGCGATATTTTCTATAAGTGTAATTTCTTGCAAATTACGTACATAAATAGAATTAAAAAATATTTCCAATATTAGTACTCTTATTACTCCCCAAAGTGGAATCCCAATTACTCCTCCAATCAGTCCAAATAATGGAATTCCACTTAATCCAGCAATTAATCCAAATATTAATCCAAATATAAATTTGTATAAATTTTTACTGTTTTTACTAACTAACCAATATGGCTGTATTTGTTCAATCAATAACTCAGTTTTTGAATCTTTTTTAAGTTGTTGAGCTAGCCAATGGAGCCAAAATATAGTTTGTTCTTTTTTCGGAAAGCTTAACTTTGCGTATGTTTTAATTTTAACTTCACGCTCTAACATTCTTGATACATAGGTATTCAGTAAATATTGTAAGCGTGCTTCCGTATTTAAAAGATACTGCCATTTCTCAAGAGATATATCTTCCATAGCTAGTACAGTAATGCTTAATAATAAAGGTGTTTTAACTAGCTCTAGTAAATCGGACTCGTTGCTAATAATTGCCCATAAGTCTATTCGCTTAATATTAAAAAGGTAATTATAAATTTGGTTATTATTAAAAGGCTGTAAACAAACAGCACCATTGAGTTGAACCTGATTAGAGTAATTATTGTATTCTTCACTTCTACTACATATAACCATATAAGATGGACGCTCTTGGCTTAGTAAAAGCTGATTAATTCTTTGAACACAGATTTCTTGACGCTGTGGTTTTAGTTCATCGAGAGCATCTAGAAAGAGTAATAGCTGATGGTTTTCTACCCACTGTTTACCAAGTTTGGTTGAGACACCGTATTTCAATTTAAGTTCCGTCAGTAACCAATCAGTTAAAGTTTGGCGGTTATCTTTCCAAGAGGATAAATTAAATAAAACTGGAACAGGATAATCAGGCTGTTCTTCTGCTCGTTGAATTAAAGCTTGTGCTAGTTCTAATTGTGTTATTGTTTTCCCAGAACCTGGATTACCCAAGATTAAAAGTTTACCTGCTATTTCTTGAGAATCAAAAATATCTAAAATTGTTGTGCTATCTGAGAGAACTTCAGCAGGCTTTAAACCAATTTTTATTTCTGTATCCCAAGGTCGCTTTACTTGTTGCGGTTGTAACTCCTTTCCTAAATTAATCAGTAGAGTATTATGTAGAGACTGGCTTAACCGCGCTGTAACTTCTTGTTTGACTGTGGCTAATAGTAAACGCTCATTCTTTGGTCTAGCAGGATTGCCTACTGGTGTTACTGTTGGCTGTCCCAAGAAGATATTCCAAATATCTCCGCCAACTCGTCCAGCATTCACTGTCTCAGCATTAATCAAACCACCGCCAAACTGTGAATTGCGTAAGTCATTACTGGAGACTTGCTTTGGGTCTTCTGAATCGGGCATGGGTTTGACTTGAGCGTTCTTAAGCGTCGTTGTTCTGAATGTTACCACCTATCTGGTCTGCGTTGACAGTGTTAGTGTCCACCATGCCACCTGCAAACTGTGGATTTTGAATATTGTAGTTAGAAACTTTCCGTGGATTTTCTACCAGTGCTTTTTGTACTGAACCTTGCTGTTCCACTATGTCAAATAGGCGGTTAATTTGTGCTTCCTGTTTGGAAATTAGAGTATCCTTATCCTCAAGCCTTGCTTGGTACTGCGCCTCTAATGTTTTAGCTGCAAATTCATAGCCCTGCATAAAGTCGTTGTGGATTTTTGCTTTATCTGCATCAGGGGCAACTGCTACTCGGACTACAAGAATGCCATCGCCTTTCTTCTCAATGCTTTGGACATCTAGTTGAGCGCCTTGGTTTTCAATTTCTAGCTTTTTGAAGGAGTAGGCGAAAGCATCCCAGTCGATGCCATTGTTAAAGATTAAGTCAACTGTTTCTTGAGCTTTTTGAAAAAGTTTGGTGAACTCACCAGGGGCAAAGTTACCATTGCTGGGACGGCGTTCACTAAGATAATACTTGCGTTCCTCAGACCAGTCTAGTTTGAGGTAAACATAATCAGACTTCACGCCCTCCAGTTTCGTTGTACTATTTATATTCCAGTCCTGTATACAAGCTCCGGTAAATGTAGCGTTTTTGAAGTCTGTTCCCAGTGCTTGGGTTTCTATTAAAGAGGCTTCTGTAAGATTAGCTCCACTTAAATCAAGATTGTTAAGATTGACATTATCAAGACATGCTCTAGCTAAATTTGCCCCCTTCAGCTTGGTTGGTATTTCTCTTCGTTCATAGCGGTAAGGCTCTATAAGAACTTCAGCTAGATGCCAATTTGAAGACTCAATTATCAATTCGCCAAGCCTAGCTCCACTGATGTAAGCTCCGCAGAGGTTTGCCTCAATCAAATCTGCCCCACGCAAATCAACACTTTTTGGGTCGCGCTCTGGATATGAGTCATCTAAGTTGCTAAAGGAAAGTCCACTTAAGTTAGCTCTACGCAAACTAGCCTGAGTAAAATCAGCACTACTGGGATTGTAACCCTGTAATTTTCCATAACCATTCTCATCAGGCTCATCCAAATCACTATCACCAACAATCTCAGCACCTTGCATATCTACATAGTCAAGATTAAACATTCCAAAATACATCCCTCGCAGATCAGCCTTTGTTAAATCTGGTATGACTTGTGGATTTTCCTCTCGCCAGCGATTCCAAATTTCTCTGCCTTTTCTTAGAATCGCCAAATGCTCTTCATTCGCCATCACCGGCTAACCCCTCTGCTTCATCTGTTGTCAGCAAACTACTCCGCATCCTGCCACCCTTCTAAAGTTGCCAAAAGTATATTTACAAGAGGATGATCCACTAATTCCTTTAATGCCTCAGTTCCACCAGCTTTCAATGCACCAATTACCCGCGCTTTCAATGTAGGATTACTATCAATTTGCTTGAGCGCTTCTGTCACCGCTATCTGTTTTTCTAGTGGAGTGTTAGTAGGGTAAGTCTGCCCCAATTGGTTGAGAAGCTGCTGAATCTCTGCTGCGGCTTCTGCGAGATTCTGCTTTTGTTCGGGGTTGTAGTTGGTGATGTTGCCGCCGATTTGGTGCGCGTTTACGGTGTCTGCGTTGACTAGACCACCTGCAAATTGAGCGCCTTGTAAGTTAAAACTAGAATTTTTATTACTTACCTTTTGTTGGTTATTTTCACCCTGAACATTATTAATATCGCCATCAACTGAACCACCAACTGAAAAGCCACCGGGATTGTTTGTCATAAAACCTACCTGTTCAACATTTGAATAAAAGCTAGGGCGTTGTAGTGCTGTCACTACCATATTCTGTAAATCAGCAATTCTGCCATCCTTCTCAGCGATGAGTGCTTTAACTTCTTGTTCTGCCAAAGCTTTTAGCTGATTATAAGTAGCAAAATACTCTGCACTCAGTTGCGATTTATCGGCTGCGATCGCTGTTTTGGCACGGAGCAGAAAGTTGTCCTCACCACGCACTTCCATCCCAACAATCTGCAAATCTGCTTTGGGGTGATTTTCGGCTAACTGCTTGAACGAGATGGCGATCGCTCTTGGATCAACCCCTTGGTTTTGATACAGGTCGAGGGTATCGAAGATGGGTTTGATAAAATGATTTTGTTTAGCGGCGAAACCAAGAGTGAAGCCCACGCCACAACCAAACTAAAAATTGAAAAAATCTGTACAAAATACCTAAAGGCGTTTTTGGTTGAGAAAGACATTGAATCTTAAAATTGCAATCTGGCACTACTGGAGTATTTAATCCCATTGTCTGATACAGTTTGTGGGCATTACGATAAGCATCCAGTGCATCTAATTTTCGATTGACCATTTCTAACGCTCGACCTAAATTAAACCAGGCATTTGCTTTTCCTCGAATATCGCCTATATCTCTTTTGATTTGCAAAGACTGCTGAAAAAACTCAATCGCTAGTTGGTATTGCCCCAGATCAGTGTAAGAATTACCCAAATTATTTAAACAAGCACTTTCCCATAGACGATCACCAATTTCTCTAGCTATCTCTAACGACTGCTGGTGGAACTCAATCGCTAGTTGGTATGCTCCCAGTTTATAGTAGGCATTACCCAAATCATTTAAGAAAGTATGTTCGCTTTTCGGATTATTTATCTTCTTAACTATCTTCAAAGACTGCTGTAAGAATTCAATCGCTCGTTGACACTGCCCCAACTTGTAGTAAATATTACCCAAATTGCCTAAAGTATTAGCTTCCCCACTGCGATCGCCTATTTCCCTTTTTATCTCTAAGGACTGATGGTAGAACTCAATTGCCTGTTGGTGATAACCTATACACTCAAAAGCATTGCCTAAATTGTTTAAGGAATTACCTTCTCCTTGACGATCACCAATTTCTCTGGCTATCTCCAAAGACTGCTTCTGTAATTCAATTGCTCGTTGATACTGCCCCAGAAAGCTACAAGTATTGCCCAAACCGCGTAATGCTCTAGCCTCTTCGCTGCGATCGCCAATCTCTCTAGTTATCTCCAAAGACTGCTGCTGAAATTCCATTGCACTTTGGTACTTCGCCAACAATCTATGAGCAATACCCAAATTGTTTAAGGATTGACCTTCCAACTGACGATCACCAATTTTCCTAGCGATGGCTAAAGACTGCTGGTGGAACTCAATCGCCTGCTGGTACTCTCCCAAAGACTTGTAAGCATTACCTAATGAAGTGAGAGAAGCCCCATATTTCCAATTTTCTTTATCTCCAATTTCTGCCCAATTACTGACCAACTGCCCATATAATTCTACTTTGTCTATGTAATAACCCCGCAAGCTTAAAAAATCATTGCAAACCCAAAGCGCATCAAAGGCAGAGTTATAATCTTGTAATTCATAACAGTGATGAAAGATTTCCAAGTATTCTTGAACATCATCTTTTGTTGTCCAAGGTGTTTGTTTCGCAATTGAGCGATAGTAATCAATAGCTCGTTGATGTGCTTCCGTCTGTTCGCCTGCTTTGTAACGCACATATTCTAAAATCACTGGCTGAAATTCAAAACGTCTCTTGCCATTCAGCTTTTCTTCCAACAAAGAACGCTTCGCCAGATTCCGTAATTCTTCTTCAATCTCTGGTTCTAAATTTCCTGGCAACACAGCTACTGCTGCGGCACTGTCAAACACACCACGATAAACACTAATATTCTGCAATAACGCTTTTTGTAACTCATTCAAACGATTAAAACTGGCATCCAACACCAAAACGATCCCGACATTTTCCCTACGATGCACACCTTTCACTTTGGGATCTGTTAACAACTGCCGCAAATTCCCTAAACCCAAGCCTGCTAATCTTTTTAAATCGGGATCTTTGGCATATTCTTGTTTTAATAAGTCGGCGACTAATCTCAACAGTAGAGGATGTCCATCTACTAATTCGACAAACTCTGCTAAATCTCCGCGAATGCCTAATGCAGTTAACAAGGCTACTCCTTCCTTTACTTTTAAACCCCTCAAAAGTAGCCACTCAAAGCCTTTTAATTCTGGTCTTTCTCTGGTAGTGACTAACACTTTACTATTACCACCAAATTCCACCCATGCTTGGAAAAAGTCTCCGTAAAATAGGCTTCCCCATTGCCTATTACGTTGTAATACGCTTTCTAGGTTGTCAATGATGAGTAAAAATTGCTCAGAGCGCAAGCACTTAACTAAGGCTTCCACTAACTGCGTTTCTTGTTCTGGAACTCGGAAGCCAAATTCGGTTAATACTTGTCTGGCTAAGTCGGTAAAACTTGCGCCATTACTGACGTTAGCCCAAAATCGTTTGGGAAAACCTGCAATTTGATTATAAATCTTCGCCGCCAGCATGGATTTACCTATGCCACCGATGCCTTCTATGCCGATTAAGAAGGTGTTTTCATCAGTCAACAATTGCTGTATTTGGGTAATTTCTGATTCTCTTCCTTGCCAGTAAGCCAAGCTCTTACCGGGATTTCCAGCTTTAACTACCCCTGGTGATTCTGGTTGATGAATTTCTTGAAGCCGTTCTAATATTGGTTCTATTCGGTCAACAATATTTTTGACTTCTGTTGGTATCTGCTGATTAAAATCGATATTAATATTGTAGACATCACCGCCAATCTGCCCAGCAATCACCTTGTCAGCATTAACAAAGCCTCCAGCAAATTGGGCATTGCGTAAGTCATTGTTGTTGGCTTCCTTTGGGTCTTGGGAGTCCGGCATGACGTTGGGGTTAGTGGGTTGAGAGTGATTGTTATAAATGCTTATTACCTATTTTTCCGTCAACAGTGTTTGTATCCCCTTTGCCAGATGTAAATTACATTTATAATGAATTGAACGCTATTTTAAGTTAATTTTTTTCATCCTTGCCTAAAGTTGTGCTAATGTATTTTAGCTTTTATAAATTCTAAATCTTTGTCGATTGCTAACCATAAAACAATATTGTCAAGAATCTTAGCTATAGCAATACCAAATTCGAGTAAAAAGACAGCTTCTGAAAGTCGTCCTTTCTTAGCTATTTTCGTTCCTTCAAACCACAAATCATTAACTAATGAAAGTGCCTCTTGATGAGTACTACAAGAATTGACAACTGCTTCAGGTTTCAATTTTTTCAGTTTCTCGATCATATTTGCAGTAATATCAGTAGAAGTATTTTCGTTATCCGGTTCTGGCGGCTCAAAATAAGAATCTGCTTCCTTAGTTAATTTTTGATTATGCTCATGTCCTTGTGTATAATTTCTTGTAGCTTGTAACTGTTGTTCAATTGCATCTAGCTTTTTACCAAGCTCCTTGAGTATGCGTTCTTCTTCCTGAAGCTGTTGTTCATATTGAAACTTGCGGGATGGATCTGTCTCAATTACCCATGCGTTTCTTATACTAGCTACTTTCTGGCTTTGGATTGTGTAAGTTTTTTCTAGTACATCTCTTTGGGATTGCGATCGCTGCTGTTGATTTGGTGATGGGGCTGGACTATCTGATGCCTCCTGCTGCTTTTCAAGGTAAATATTGTAGATATCTCCACCAATTTTTTCAGCATTTACAGACTCAGCATTAATTAAACCACCACCAAACTGAGAGTTAGGTAAGTCGTTATTGATGACTTGATTTAATTCTTCTGAGTCTGACATAGTTCAGTTTAGGCAGTTTTAAGCGTTATCATTGTCAATATAATCACCAATACCTTGTACGTCAACAGGTGCAAAATCTGGCTCAATCCCGCCTAAACTCCATTTGGGCGAAGTGGTCTTGCAGCAGTTTGTGGATGAAGCGGTAGCGACCGCCGACACGCTGGAGTAACATACGCTCGGTACAGTAGTCGAGGAAGCGGGAGTAGTTCCAGGGAATGTAGCCGTTGAAGTACAGAACGAGACGTAAAGAGAAGTGTTGAATGCAAAATAATCCACCAGTAGCTTGCCAGCGAAATATACCGAGTAGTAAGCCAAAAATTAGGAACAATTCAGTTATAGTGGTAGTTTTCCAAATTCTATTAATCCAAAAAAGAATCATAAAGCTGAGGCAAGTAAAAACAGCAACTAATCCAGAAATTCTTATTGATTGCTTAACGCTTTGATTGAAGACTGTTTTATTTTCTATATCTGGTTTCTCAAATATCCCCGAACCTGAAATCAATAGATTAACTATGATAAAAACAGAAACGAAAATCAATCCACCGATTACGGTTTGCTGAAAAGCAGAAATTAAAAAGCAACAAATTAAAACTCCTTGCCCTAAATTAATTAGCAATATGTTGAATACTTTTTTAAATGACCAATGTACATATCCTATCGGTGAAATAGGTTCATCAATATTAAATCTAAAACTATCTCTTAATAAAACTGACGAATAATCTAATACTCTTTGTCTAACTTTGCCTAAATTGTAAGTGTTGCTGTTGTATTTAGTAAAAATAAAATTAGAGAAAGATGAAGAGATTAGATTAAAAGTAACTATAAAAGCAAAAAATAATCCTAACGCTATACCCTTAAAAAAGCCAAAACTTATACTTCCAAATACAAAACCAATTACCCCTGAAGTTAGCCAAATATTTAGCATAAATATGATGCGATATACCCATTTTTGGATATCTTTATTTAAGCAAGTAGGCTGAATACTCTCTGAAAGAAACTCTGTTTGTGCTTCTCTGTCTAATTGTTGAGCTAACCAAGTAAGCCATAATTTAGTTTGTTGAGTTGTAGGGAATTTCTGATTAGTATATACCTTGCTATCAATATCCCATGCTAGCATCCGGCGGATATACGATATTAGTAAATATTGAAGATTGAAAGAATCGATGGATTGCATTTTATCCCAGGCTTCGGCAGTCATGCTATTCCAACGTTCCTCCGTCATATTTTCCCATGAATTTATAAATATCTCTTGGTAAGCTAAGACAACAATACTTAGCAACAGAGGAATCTTAATTAATTCTAATAAATCTGGTTGTTTGCTAATTAAAACGTGTAAATCTGCATGATTAACCTCAACAAGATACGTGTAAATTTGATTGGTAGTTAGAGGCTGTAAGCATACAGTCCCATTAATTTTAAGGCGAGTTTTATAGCTAGTATACTCTTCGGTGCGGCTACACACTACTATAAACTGAGGGCGACATTCTCCCTGTAGCAATTTATTAATTGCTCTAATGCAAGGTTCTTGCCATACTGGCCCAAGCTCATCTAAACCATCAAGCAATAGTAGTAATTTTTGGCTGTCTATCCACTCTTTACCAAGTTTTGCTGAAACACCATATTTAGATTTAAGTTCTGCCACTAACCAATCAGCTATAGATTGTCGGTCATCTTTCCAAGAAGACAAGTTGAATAAAACAGGAACGAAGTAATCAGGTTGTTCTTCTGCACGGATAACTAAAGCTTGAGCCAGTTCTAATTGTGTAGTCGTCTTACCTGCCCCTGGCGCACCTAAAATTAATAGTTTACCTGCAATTTCCTGGGAGTCAAAAACTGATAAAATTGTTGTGGTATCTGGGAGAAGAACAGCAGGCTTTAAGCCAATTTTTATCTCAGCATCCCAAGGGCGTTTTACCTGTTGCGGTTGTGATTCTTTCCCTAGATTAATCAGCACGGCATTGTGTAGAGATTGCCTTAACCGTAAGGTCACTTCTTCCTTAACTGCGGCAAGTAGTATGCGCTCGTTCTTTGGTCGAGCAGGGTTGCCTACTGGTGTTGTCTGCTGCCCAAAGAAAATATTCCAGATGTCTCCGCCGATTCTCCCTGCATTAACATTCTCAGCATTGATAAACCCACCACCAAACTGGGCATTGCGTAAGTCATTGTTGTTGACTTGGTTTTGGTCTTGGGAGTCCGGCATGGGTCAGCTTGAGATGTCTTCAGTGTTATTGTTTTGAATGTTACCACCAATTTGCTGTGCATCAACGTTAATAGCATCCACTATGCCACCTGCAAACTGCGAGTTTGGTTGGTAGTAAATGGAAAGTTTATCACCAGTCTGAGCTAGTAACTTATTTTGCAGGTTTATTGTGGAGAATAGCTGATTGATTACTTTATCCTGATCTTCCAGTCTTGCTTGGTACTGTGCTTCTAATGCTTTAACCGCAAATTCATACCCCTGCATGAAGTCGTTGTGGATTTTAGCTTTGTCTGCATTAGGGGCAACAGCTACTCTAACTAAAATAACGCCATCGCCTTTCTTCTCAATGCTTTGGACATCCAATTGTGCGCCTTGGTTCTCAACTTCTAATTTTTTGAAGGAGTAGGCGAAAGCGTCCCAGTCGATACCGTTACGGAAAAACAGATCAACTGTCTCGAAAGTTTTTTGAAATACATCATTAAACTCGCCTGTTTTAAAATATCCACTATGCGGTCTTCTTTCTTGATGAGCTAATTCAAGGTAGACGTAATCGCATTGAACATCTTTAAAATTCGTCTCAGGACTAATCCCCCAATTTTTAATACAAGCTCCAGTTAGACTTGCTTCAGCAAAGTCTGTGGCTAATGATTGCACTTCGGATAAATTTGCATTTTCAAGATGAGCTTTATGTAACAAAGTTCTACTGATATCTGCTCCGCTTAAATTAGCATTACTTAAATCTACACTTATTAAATTAAGGTTACTAAGGTTGGTATAACTATAATCCTTTCCTTTGCCATTTCGACTGGCGCACAATTCTATAACTTTAGAATCAATAGAAAATTTGGACTCAGATATATTTGCACCTTGCCAATCAACATAAAATAATTGTGCATCTGAAAAATCAGTTTTTTTCAAAACTGCATCAGTAAACTTTGCATTAGTTAAATTTGTTTTATTGAAGTAAGTTCCACTTAATGAGCTTCTCAAACTTTTAAAAAAGTTTATTGAAACAAAACCAAAAATTACAAACCAAATTACAGAGTTTATACCTAATGCAAAAACGTTAATTTGAGTATAACTGTTATCAATGATGGCTTTTTGCCAACTCCGTGCAAAATCAGCACTATCAACAATTAAGAATATGAACAATATTGTATTTTTTATAGCAAAGTTTATAATTTGTTTAGAAGTCTGTCCTCCTATAGCTTTTTCAAAATTAGCTTTTACTAAGGTTGCCGAAGTAAAATCACAACCTTGAATATTACAGCCGCTAAAGTCTGCTCCTGTAAGGTCTTGACCTTTGAAGGAGCGATTTCTTAAATCCTGTTTAGCAAAATTAAGGTTAACCACTTGCATTATTTTTTAGGAAAGGAATCGCCTCTTGCTGTTTTTTTTTAATAAAAAAATAGTAAACAGTAGAGCATCAGCTAACGCTGCTACTCACCTACAAACCAACAAACTACTCCGCATCCTGCCACCCGTCGATTGATGCCAGCAGTATATTCACTACAGGATGGTCGATTAGTTCTTTAAAAGCTTCCGTTCCCCCAGCCTTCAATGCACCAATAACCCGTGCTTTCAATGTTGGGTTACTCTCAATCTCATCCACTGCCTTAGCCACAACTGTCATTTTCTCCGATGTCGTTGCAGTGGGGTATGTCTGGCTCAGTTGGTTGAGAAGCTGCTCAATCTCTGCTGCGGCTTGGGCAAGGTTCTGCTTTTGCTCAGGGTTGTAGTTGGTGATGTTGCCGCCGATTTGTCCTGCGGTTACTGTGTCTGCATTGACTAGACCACCACCGAATTGAGCGCCTTGTAAGTTGAAGTGAGATTCTTTTTTAGGACTTTGTGACATAGTATCTCCTTGATTACTGTAAGTTTGAGCATAAAATTTAGGGCTTTGCAGTGCCGTAACCACCATAGTCTCTAAGCTACGAATTCTGCTGTCTTTTTCTGAGATGAGTGCTTGTAATTCCTGTTGTGCTAATGTTTTAAGTTGATTATAAATTTCAAAATATTCTGCGCTCAGTTCCGATTTATCAGTCATAGCTGCGGTTTTGGCACGAAGCAAAAATTTATCTTCGCCTCGTACTTCCATTCCTACAATTCGTAAGTCAGCTTCTGGATGATTCTCAGCTAACTGCTTGAAGGAAATTGCGATCGCTCTTGGATCAACACCTTGGCTATGGTAAAGGTCGAGGGTGTCGAAGATTGGCTTGATAAAATCTCCAAACTCACCCGGAGCAAACACTTCGTGCCTGTTATCTGGTTTACGGTGCGGGTTGGGGTTGTCTGTAGTGGGCAGGCGCATATAAACGTACTCACAGCAAACTCCATCAAATTTTGTATTAGTGGTAATGTTCCAATCTTCGATGTATGCACCTGTGAGAGTTGCGCCTGTAAAGTCAGTACCATTTAGTTGGGTTTGTACTAGCTTGGCTCTGGATAAATCTGCTTCTTGTAGGTTAGCATGGCTCAATTCTGTACCGATGAAGCTGGCATCTGTTAGGTTTGCTCCTTTGAGGTTAACTCCACGTAAGTCTTGACGGTCAAAAATTTTTTCCTGTCCCTGACCTGTAACTAGCACTTCACGCAGTTGTTCATACTTGAGATAAGTTATACCAGGACGGATGTCATTAATTTTTCTAGCTTTGTGCCAACAGGTATCAATGAGTATTGAGCTTCGCAGATCAGTACTTTTGAGCAGAGCTTGACAAAATTTAGCTTTGGTTAGGTTAGCATTGCGAAAGCTTGTGCCTCTTGTAGTTGCAAAGGTAGTTGCAAATGAACTAATCCATGAATCTTCTTGAGATTTTTTAAAAGCAGACCAGCCAATATAAGAGCTGAATACAGCAATGGCTCCAGCAACATACCCAGGAATATTTCCATTTATTACAAAAGACCCAGCTTGAGCTACAGTGGTTGCGGCGATAAAAGATGCGGCAATAGCAACAATGACAGCAATAAACCCTCCAATAAATTCAGCAACAGACATTGCTAAGGCAACAGCAAAGGCTTTAGCAAAAGCTCCGATTGCGGTAACAGATGCGGTAATAACCCCAACACCTATAACAGCACCAAAACCTGTTTTAGTAGTAACTCCAATAATAGCCCCTATAATAATTCCAGATGCTAGTCCTGCTCCTAAACCTAGTACTAAGCCTTTGCGTATAACCGTAAAGAAAAAGATGGTAACTACTATTAATGAAGTTAGTCCAGCACTGAAATTTTCAGCATTTTTACGATCAAGTATAAGTGTTATAAAATAAGCACTATATCCTGAAAAAATACCTGAAATTGCTAACAATAAACATGAGGTTATAAGCAATCCAACTATCCATCGATGCTGCAAACCAGCTTGAGCATGGTTAAAGTTTGCACTTGTTAGCTCTGCACCAGTAAAATCTGCTCCTCGGATATCTGCGCCGCTAAAGTTTGCCCCAGCAAGGTTTTGACCTTTGAATGAACGACCTCTGAGATTCTGGCGAGAGAAGTCTTGGGACATGGCTAGCCTTAAAAAAGCGAGGGGTTATATTACATACAGCTTCAGTATGGGCTTTTACGGACTGTAACACAAGATTTCTGTTGAAGTTTATGTGTTCAGCAATCGCCTACAAGCAGAATATTGAGTCGGCTTTTGCTGTTGTTGCGCGATCGCGCCATCGCAGTTTTGGCTAAATGCAGAGATTGGGCTTACAGTCGGGCGGTTCTGGGACAAAGTTGGCAAAAACAATGAGTCCTTAAAATTCCTTTAAGGTTTCCTGTAAGGTTTTTTAACCTCTTGTCAGTAGTGTAAGAGTTATAGTATTCCAACTTACCTTGTCAACTCTGAACTTGTGTATAGGTAATTTTGGCAGTTTTTACGAGAAATCTTGTCAACTCTGCTTTTAACAAAGGTATTGAACCCTCAAATAAAATCTAAAGTTACCATGAACAAACAATCGTTTAACTACAAATACCCAATTATTCCTCTATTAGGTGCAATAATAGTTACCAACGGATTTTTCTCCAAAGTATCGGCGCAAAATATTTCTGCTCCAGAGACTACTGATTCTGTTGCTGTCAGCGTCAAAAACCAAGAGTTTCCACAGTGGGGATATTACATGGTGCGAAGAGATTTTCGCAAATGTGCTTCTCCAGTATGCGGTGGGTATTTTATAAAGCAAGTCAACTTGGAATCTACTCCTTGCTTAGATGGTGTTTTTCGCTCCGAATGTTATGTGTCTGCAATTGATTGGAGTTCGATGAAAGTCTCGCTTGACGAACTAATAAAAATTCAAAATGATGATGGTAGCCGTGTGATTCTCAGAGGTAACATCATTCCAGTCACATTTCCTCTCTTTGGTGAGTTTGGGAATTTGAGAGTAAAAGAAGCCTTCTATGCCGCGACAAATGCCCCAGCAAAAGGTACTTTTGTGGCATTAAAAGACAATGGCATTCGTTGCATCACAACTCCTTGCTTCTCCACAGATAATCTGGTTCTAAATAAAGCTAAGACTGCTCAAGTTTCGTCAATTGATTTGAGTCAAACCGGTGCAACACAAAAACAACTTGACGCAGCAACAAACGAAATTTTTGATCAAGGTTTGATTGCTGTAGGTAAAACTGAGGTAGTAGAAAACGTAGATACTAAGTTTGTGGCTACACAATTTTATTTGAGAGTGGAACCGAACTAAAGAAATAAGGTTATTTTTGCCACTGGCTCATTCTAAAACTGTGCGATAAGCGAAGCTTAAGCCTTCGGCTATCGCCTATCTCAAAGAAGCGTTACGCACTTGGAAGGGAGTCAAGTCAACGGAAGCCGTGTTTGTGGCAGCTTGCAAGGAAGGGAGGAAGCCGGAGGCACAACAGGCCAAGTCTACTGTGATGGCGCTGTTTCGCCCACCGTAGATGTTCGCTCCCTTTGAGTGGGCGAGGTGGCAAAGGATCGTGATTGCGCTGTCTGGGAAAACTGTGTATACGCCTCAAGCTAATGCAGTGGAATTACTCTCGATAATGCGGCTGTATCCGATGTGGGCGAGACTGCTGCTTTTTCAGCGATTACAAAGCATCCGTGCGATGTATGGATTCAATCAACTCCTCAACTTCTTCTTCGTCCAGACATTGTTTCACTTGGGTGGTGAACCACTCAAATTCTTCCGGTTCTGTGTCCGTGACTCGGTAGACCAGTAATGTTCCTGCAACACGGGTAAGAGTAAGAGGTGATGGAGAAACGTGGCTCAGTAGATCGCACGCATTCTGGTATATTTCCATGACTGATAATTCGGACAAAGGAGATCCCAACTGAGCAGAAAGCTGTTTTAGATTCTCCTGAATAGATGAATGGAAGTCTGGATCTTCGGGATGGGAAAGAGGGTTACTCATAATTGTCGTTCAAATGCCATTGAATTGGGAGTCAAAGCAATGGACTTGGAAACTCAGCAACGAGACGATTACGTACATCATACCCCCACTTGGAAGCTGCGCCATTCCATCACCTTTGCCTGGGTGACTCTAACTCAGGGTAGTTCAATCTACTCATCACGCCATGCAATAGGATTCCACTGTTCTTGTAAGGCTCGAATCAAAATGGCATTCGAGACTATTTTGTATGGCGTTAACGTGCCAGAAAAGATTGACTCAACCAATATCCAATTGTCGCAAATATAATTATTGATGTTACAGGTATAAACCATACCTCTAAATTGGGATTTTCTGTAGTCGTTAGATGGAATATTTGCCATTCAATGTAAACAAATATCCAAACCATCTCACTTTTTAACCAATTCAGCATTGAACAAGCAATTTGATACTGCCTTAAAGCGTTTTCTTCAGTAATTACAACTGGATAATTAAATGTATTGGGATAACGACTAATAAATGTTAAAAGTCCATAAATTGCTAAACCGATAATTGGTAACAACCACAGAACTTTTTTGCTCCCCCAACCATTAGCTTGTCCATCAAATCCAAAGTGGACAGGTATAGTATCCGGTAATCTTGACCAAGCATAAATAGCGATGCCGAATAATCCTACAAGTCATACCAGTGCGCTCAAGTTTAGCATCTGTGCCGAATCGAATCCAGGAATTACAATATCAGGTCTAGCATAAATAATCCCAAATAAATTTGGCTTATTCGCTTATATCCACCGAATATAATTCGGGGGTTTTACGCTCAAAGTTGCGCCGAATTCGGGGTAGAATCTGGGGTTTGACTTCTTGCTCTCGTGCTGGAATGACAATCCGGCGCTGATGATAATAATCAAGAAATTGCTGGTTAAGTTTCCGCAGTGGGGAATTGCTTGTATTGATGGGGTGCTGATGAATTACGAGGAGTAGTGAATCTGTACAATCAAGAAGAGTTTGGGCTTGCCGTTTAATACCCAGATCCCCTTGTCTAGAGCATTACCCTGCAATGTAGTTAACTTGATGATACCTCAACGACATTTTCCGCAAAGCTCTTATAAGCATTGCCCATTTGTTTAGCCATCGAGTCAGGAAAGACGTGAAAATCCCCAGCTTTGAGAGCTTTTATTATCCCGTCTGCCACAAGTGCAGGTGGCTCTGCAACCTCAGTCAGTCCTGCCGCATTGCCCATATCCGTGGCAATCGGGCCAGGGTGAACACTTAGCACAAGCGTGCCTTGCTCACTCAATAGTTCTCGTAATGCCTGGGTGATTGAATAGGCCGCAGCTTTTGAGGCACAGTAAGTGGCAGAATCGGGGAAACCCTTGAGCGAAGCAACAGAATTGATTTGGGCAAAGACACCACCTCCATTGGCTTTGAGTACCGGGGCAAACGCCTGAGCCATGTAGATCAATCCATATACATTGATCTTCATCTGAAATTCGAGAGCGGCAATCGCATTCTCAGCTAAGGGAGTTCCAGCTTGAAAAACTCCTGCATTATTGATAACAACTTGCACATCTGGGGCAGCTTGAGCAGCAGCAACAATAGATTGGGGATCACCTAAATCAAGCTGAATTGGTACTACCTGTAAGCCGTATTGCTCAACCAATGAGGAGACACTGTTGAGCTGACGAACAGCCGCATAGACTTTGGTGGCTCCGTGTTCAATAAACGACTCAACTATCGCCTTGCCGATGCCGCGATTTGCGCCCGTAACCAAAATGGTTTTGTCTTTGATGTCGTAGTTCATTTGGATTTCTGGTTATGGTTTTCCATGATCTGAAAAACCTTGGACAATCGCTTTAAGTTAGGCAAAGAAATTTAGCTGCTCTCTTGAAGAAAGACTGCGGCTTCCACCGCTGCTTCTAGGATGGTATCATCATCTATCATCCGAATCTAGCAACACCATTTTTTTAGCCGTCTTTGAAGTTTGTGCTTTTAGACACCTCTTCCCAGGCATTTAAAGTTGTTGTTAGGGACTGAGGGCTAAAACGTATTTGAAAATCGGTGTTGGTTGATTGGAATGAATAGCGATGTCTGCGACGGGCTACGCCTACGCTTTCAACTACTCGCATATTGCAGCACTTGTTCTCACTCCCAACGCCAAGCAGTTTCTACCAATATTTCTTTGCCATTGGTGATTTGGTATAGATCATAATACTATTTTTAAAAGGGAGAATTTAAATATATTTTGGACACAAATATTATGGATGCAAAAGAACGAAATTGGAATTATTGTACTAACCATTTGCTAAATTGGCATGGAATTTGGACGCGATATACACCAGTTGGTGATGTCAAAGAATCATTTCAAAGTCTGAGAAGTTTTAAAAGCAATCTAGAAAAGACTAAAATCGTCCATACTAATACTTATAGTTATGCAAATGGTGAAAATAAGCAAGAGAGTTGGGAATTTAATTTTCTGTCAAATAGCTTAGATAATGGACTTTTTCACCCATCACGTGAGACGATGCGAGGATATTTCTTTGCTGATGGTCATGCTACTTGGGCAACAGTGAAGTTAAAACCCAACTCATATTTTGGGATAGAATTATTCTTTCGATATGAAGATTTACGGCATAGTGTAGGTATTGTTTACGACGAGAGCGGAAATTTATTTCATACCGCAAATATTCGTGAGGATTGTAATGGATTCCCTAGTAAATACTGGTCAACTGAATTAAATCAATTACCAGAACGGAATTTTAGTGGTAATTGGCAAGGGATATCTATGACTATTACTCCCAATCTGAACATTTCTGAACCAATAGTCACCCAATTTAATTGGCATAGGTCAGGGCATAAATATTACTATTTACCTGACGGTGTTTCTATTAATTGTCCTAGTTCAATCAGTATAGGCACTCCTTTTTCTCTAATCGCCAATTGGTTGATTAATAATTACGAAATGTATCAACTAATTGCTAATTATGATGAATTGGGAGCATTCTCTTCGCTGACACTAGAAACATTCTTGATATCCAACGTTTAAGAGGTTGTTTGAAAAGTGTTTCACTATGACTTTAAGCACTTTTATATCTCAAAAGGAATCATTTATCGGTGGTAAATAGGGAATTAAACCCCTGCGGAATGCCTCTTCTTGAATCTCGCTAGGAGCGTAACGCGCATCTATAGGTAATCCGTTGACGGAAATTAACCAGGCAGTCGGATGCCTATCTAGTCGGCTGGGCAAACACCAAGTCGTGTCATAATAACTCATCTTCATCGCATCCCGAATTGTTTTAGATTTCCCCTGTCCGGTACTTTCCGCTACGCCAAAGACTTGGTACAGTTCGCTAGCTTTGATATAAGGAGTCTGGGAGGAATCGAAGAGAAAGTTAACCATACCGAGAGCGTGAACAATGCCACAAGCCCATGACTTAGCTAGCCCTGCTACTAGGGGTGAGGGACGCTTGCGGCACAAAGCAGCCGCAAGTTGGCGCGACATCTCGGCATATTCGGCGTTGAGATGTTCAGAGCAAAAGGCATCGGTGAGGCGGGTGATTTCCTCAAATTTCCCTTCCATCTGCTTCGGAACTTTTTCACCTACTGGTTTTGGTTTAGCCATACAAATCATCAGCAATTGCCACTTTCAATACATTGAATTTTAGACCTGTCCGGCTGTTAATACTAAATCTGCGGTCAAATCCAGCGCAGGGAAAATCACTGATTGAATTGTTTCCGTCCCCTGAAACACAGATTCTTCATATAATCCATCTACCAAAGTCAGCAAAGTAATTCGGGATTTTCCAGGGTCAACAATCCAGTATTCCGGGATACCCCGTGCTGCATATTCAGAACGCTTATAGCGGTAGTCTCTATCCTCATTTACCTTTCCTGGGGACACAACTTCAACTACCATTGCTGGCGAAGGCATATCTGGAGTGATTGTAGCCCGTCCGAGAGCCATCGCTTCTAATAACTCCGGCGTTAAGATCATCAAGTCAGGCAGTCGCACACGAGTCCGGTTGCCTATGACCACAAGTTCTGTATCTTTATGACGGATGAGTTGAATCGGAACAAACGTGAGAAATTGTGACAGTAGATAAAGAGAGATTAAGTTATTTCTATCGCTTTCTGGTGGCATTTTAACCAACTCTCCATCCACAAGTTCGTACTTGGTATCTGTGCCATCATCATAGGCAAGGTACTCTTCAAGGGTAAGTTTCTTGACTGCTATGGTCATAAACCCTTTTTTTACTCTCTAAACTTACATTGTACTGATTTTTGGATATTTCAATACTGGCATATTCTAGAACTCTCCTAAACTCCCAGTGCCACACCGTCTCTACCAGTATTTCTTTGCCGTTGGTGATTTGGATGAATTCTGAACTAATATTCTAAACTTCGGTTGACTTGTCAATAACGAATCGTTAAGATTTAGACAAAATTTTGGATACTCAATTACAGCTATGCTTCGTCTCAAGTCAATTTGTGTGTTAATGCTGGCAACATCAGCATTAAGCCTCATCTCTTACCCCGTTAAGGCTGCTTTAATTAATTTTAATAGTCAAGGAAATATTACGGCTATCAAAGGGTTACAAATTAAGGACAATTCATATAACGTTGAATTCGTCCAAGATACTTTCAGTAATTTATTCGGGAATCCTTCTAATTTGACGCTTTTGCCCACTTTTTGGCTAGATGCTGAAGGCGCTAAAGCTTCAATTAATGCCATTGATCGCATTTTAGAAACAACTTATCCATCTGTTATTGCTTCTGACAAGACGCAAGGCACTACAGACTATATCATTCCTCAACAGTCTGCTTCTCCTCGGGTAGCAACTATAGACGAGCAAGGAAATATCACCTACCTCCCTACTAACCTTTTTGGAGGCTTGTGGGGAAACTATAGCAACTATTATCAAGATCGACAACGCGATGAACTGTATAATACACTTTGTCAAATTAATGTATATTGCAGTGTTAATATATACAGGATGATCAATCCAGAAATATTTGCGGGAACAGATATTAATTCCCCTCGGACATTTGCCATTTTTTCTCCTAATGCAAATAAATTGATTCCCGAACCTTCTAATATAGTTGGACTAGGAATTATGGGAATTTTGACCTTATTAATTAGTAAAAAAATCAGGTATAAATTTATTTAAAATATTTCTATATCTACCTTCTAAATCTGATAGCGTCAAACTCATCACCAAAAGAAGCACTACCAAGAAAGCTAGAAAAAGTAACTAGCATCCAACCGAAACAAATATGCTTTTGGGTTTGCCAATCGTATCTATCTTCTACTGTAGGGATTGTTTTAGCTTCAACGATTTCTAATCCCCAGTAGCCCAACGCACTGATGCCAAACAACATAGCGCTGACGATGGACAATTTAGCGATGACTTTGAGAATGTAATTGCTTAAAGTAGGCAGTGTTTGAAAGGTTTTTCTGTGACGATGATGGATAGCTAGTTCACTTGGAGCTACAACCAAAACACGTCTTGGTTTTTGTTGAATGAGTTGGGAGACAACTTGTTTATTATCAGTCATGGGTCAAACCAAAGCCTGTTGGTTGTAACTAGATTAGTTTCAGTAATTGTATTGTAAACTTTCGTCAGGTGAATGTGGTTAAATTTACATAAAAATTCCACATTCAGAAAAGATATTCTAATGGTTAAGCGATGTCATACGAAAAAACCCAGAGGACAAACAAGCAATTAAGCTGAAAGTCAGTTAGAAATATCCCCCAGTGCGGTATAGGCTGGGGGATACACTTAATCAATCCGCATTGCTGTAGTAAATCGGCTGCAATACTTTCCGACAAGCTAATTTACAAATGTCGCCAGAAGTTCTTACTGATAGTCTTGAGACTGACAGCCTTAGTTTCTGTTGCTTCAGGGGCATGATCAACAGCCACCGCAGCAACTTGTGGTGCAGGTGTGGCTAACAGAGACTTGAGTAATTCTTGCTGATAGTCAACATCTTCTACTGAGCGATATACCCTGTATGGTTCAATTTGCATACCCAAAGGTGTTGGTACAATCTTCAGATATTGATTTAGGGCATTGATATAAGCAACTGAAAAGTTTTTCTGCTCTACATAAGGACGAATAATTTCTAGTAATTCAATCGCTCTGTTGATCTCAGAAACTTCACAATTACTGTCGATTTGTGACTGACTTCTTCTGTAGCCTTTCATCATCTTTTCGGCTACTAGATTGTTGAATTTTCTAACCGCTCTCTGATGATTGCCTAATGTGTGAACTTTGGTTTGTGCTTGATAACCGACTCTGCCCCACTGCACTGTCAAGTTACCATCTTCGACAATGGCCGCCCAGAATTTATTGCTGTTTCGGATAGCATCAACAAAAACTAAATAGATTTCCATGTTTTTTACCCTGTCAATTCACAGCTTGACAGGCATTGCCCCATAGAATTTGATGCTGTAAAGCTTCAAGTAATGTTTCCGCTTCCAGAGTTGTTAGTCCATTTAAAACAGAGCAGACATCATACAAATCCTGGGGAATAGAATCAGGAATTACTAGCTCACATAAAGCATCCTCAAGGGCTGTAGAAACTGGATATTCAGTTGGGGTATACTCTTGTTGCATAACAATGTATGTAGACAGAGTTACTCGTAATAACAGTTTGGTTTCTCTATCTAACTTCTCTAAGTGTGCGCCATAGTTATCAACCAGTTGGTTAATCAAGTCCGTTTGCCCGTAATAAGTAACTAAATCTGTCCTCATTTTTATTCGCCTTATTAACTATTAAAAGGTTGCTGTCAATTGCTAAAAAAAAGAGTGATTGCCCCTATATGATTAGGGAGCAACCGCAATTAATATCAGTTCAGGTTTCTGTATTTGGCAGTCCTGAGAGACTGAGTTTTCGCTGCAACCACAGGACTGCTAGCCCGTCGTGCAGTGGATGCCCACACCTGCATTCGTTCAACTGCCGCAGCGTCCTGAATCGCAAGTGGGGTAATGGTTTGACGGCAGGTTTCCAGATCAGCAAGTGTTACCTGCTGCGGTCTTCCCTCATCGAATGCCAGCAGAGCAGCTTCCGAAGCAAGGGTTTCCAGTTCTGCGCCTGAAAACTTTGCGGTCGAGGCTGCGATCGCTTCGAGGTACTCCGATTCCAGGTGAATGCCAAAACGTTGTAGATGAATCCCCAGAATTTGGACTCGCTCAGGCTCCGTGGGAAGATCAACAAAGAAATTTTCGTCAAATCTTCCCTTCCTCTTTAGCTCACTTGGCAGCGCAGAGGGGTCATTGCAAGTCGCCACAACAAACACACCACACTGTGATTCCGACATAAACGTGAGGATATTGCCTAGAATCCTTTGACTGACTCCACTTGTATCGCCACTACCGGAGAGGGCTTTTTCTATTTCGTCAATCCACAGGACGCAGGGTGCGATCGCTTCTGCCGTTTTCAAAGCACGTCTGACATTCCCTTCAGACTCACCTACCAGACTGCCCAAAAGGGATGCAATGTCTAGCTGGAGCAATGGTAAATTAAGGATGTTAGCAATGTTTTTAGCCAATAATGTTTTACCTGTACCGGGAGGCCCCGCAAGCAACACACCTTTTGGTTGAGGCAAGGAAAGCTCACGCGCTTCTTGTGTGAACAGCCGCCGCCGTCGATTGAGCCACTCGCGCAACAAATCCAATCCTCCAAAGGAGATGCTAGCAGGCTTACCCAATTCAATACCCATTTGAGACAACAGCCGAGTTTTATACTCGACTGCTTGGGGTATGAAATTACTATCAATTAAAATCCCATCTGATGTTAGATTATGTTTGACAGTTAACCGCAGGAAGTCGCTAATTTCCTCCAGAGTTAATCCCAAGGCAGCACGAGAGAGAGATTCAATTTCACTCTTGTTGAGGGAAATTGTAAAAGTCAATTCCTGTTCAATAGCAGACTGTTGTAGGTCATGCAAATAAGAATTGATATGTTCAAGTATTTGCTCAACTCCTGGTAGAGGAATTTCACAATAAGGGATTAAGCGTACAAGTGACTCATGTAATTGAATGTTTTGACCCAGCAGCACAATGCGTTTATCAGTCGGTTTGAGACGATGGTAGAGATTTTTTACCTTGCTAACCACCTCCCAAGATAACGAAGGCGAATTCTTACCAATAAACGAGTGAATGTCACCTAAGATGAAGATTCCATCAGCACTAAAATTCGCAATGTAATCAAACACATATAACAATGGATCAGCATGTGGTGGTTTCTTATACTCTGCAACTGGCTTAAACACCAATCCTCCATCTGCTGCGATTAAACATTGCTCTAAGGTTGATACTCCCAGATTCCAGAAGAACACAGGACTTGAAAGCTTATTGTTAGCTTCAGCAGTTAACCACTGAATAATCGTCGCTTCATCGGGCGACAAGACATCAACCGCAGCAATGGGTATTTGTGAATCGAGTGTGGAGAGAAGATTTGAGAGTTTCATGTCAATTATTCAAATATTTCACTTATGAAATGGCGAAGCCTTTATGATCAGCAGTTACCAGCCGAGTTAAGACTGGTAACTGCTGACTGATTACTGGTGCAACCGTGCTTGACTGCTTAGGGTAGTCCGAAGTTGTTGGGTTTGGGCTTCGTCCTTAAACGTGCGATCGCTCTCGCTCACAACTCCCAATGCGGATTCAAACGGTTGTGTAGCCGATAAACAACTCAAACCCTCAAATCCCTCAGCCTCCACTCGAACTTCACCTGTAGCATTGTCAAAATGAATCAGTATTGAGCGTTCCATATTTATCTCCTTACATATTGTTGAACTTCTTGATGTCCAGCAAAAGTCAGCCGTAGAGTTTGCACACTTCCGTTAGTTGATTCAGCGATCGCACATTCACCAAATTTTTCTTGTAACTCGGCAGCTTTGACACGAACCAAATGCTTACCATAAGCCAGCATTAGTTTATTACTGAAAAAGTCTTTGCCCAGCTTCGGAACTGTTTCATAACTGTCGTGTATTACGTCGTACACGCCGCTTGACTGATTCCATTTGAACCCGATGTCTGCACGGGCTTTTATGGTGCGACCAGATACGATGATTTCAGCACTTTGTCCTTGAGAATCACCGTAGTATCCTTTTAGTGGCTGTGCTGTTTCGTGAACTTGCGGATTCAGTTTCAAATCTTGTAAAGCTTGTACCAGGCATTCACGGTTAGTAAGCTTGGTTTTAACTGTTGAGAAATGTGACATGAGAATCTTGTTCCTGTAGTGATAGAAGTGCAGTATTCTTTGTGAGGTGTATATCCATTTTTCGTTTAAGGTATTTAGTCTTGAGCGAATGCACCCTCGCCCAAGACTATTTTTTTACCTGAATTTAAACGACATTACGGTAGCCTTCGACAAGCCCACGTCGTCAGTCGCTAGTTGTTGTAGATTGCGTTGTTCATCTAACAACTTGGTGCGGATAGAATCTATTTTTTGCTGTAGTTGACTGCGCGTATCACTGCCCAGATTCTTAGCTTCAATCGCTGGGTCGGTGACAATGGAATCTAAGTGCGCCATCATCTGTTCTAAACTGCTGCCAGCTTCCGGTGAGGCATTTGCCAGTAACACCCGCACTTTCATCAAGTGTTTTTCCATCTTTTTTTTGAACTGGACTGGCTTGCGTCCTGGTTCCCAGTCGCTCAACTCTTCAAGAAGTTGTGCTGCCAGTTGTTCACCACCAGCGATCGCAGATTCCCTTAATCGTTCCTCCAGATTTTGGTCATACTGCTGAATGAACTTGGTAATCTGGTCTAGACATTCGGCTTGTTGCTGATTGAGTTGTTCGGACAATGCCGGGATAATCACCGGACGACCAATAACAACTTGCAAATAGTCTTCAAGATCGGTCAGAGTCGGAAATGCTCTTAGCAAGTTGGCTTTGACTGATTCTTGCTTATCCTGGGATAATTCCCAAGTATGGAGTGAGAGAAACTGGTCAATTCGCTCTTGATAATCAAGCAACCCAGCTTCATAATCAGCTTTTAACTGATTACGCAATCCAGGGGCGATATTATCCCTAATATTAAGCAGTTGGCTCCACACGAGTGGAGCCAAATCAATCGGACAGACCCAATCACCAGTATCAGCAGACATCCACTCTTGAACTGAAGCAATCTCTTGCCTCAGTTGGGCAGCAGCTTCATCCAATTTCTTAAATACCTTAATACCCCGCAAACCGACTTCAGAATTTGTGACTTTAACGAGGTCTGATTCAATTTCAGAAACTTCAGCTTTTAGCACATCCGCCCATTTAGGTGCGGCAGACTTTGTACTTTTCTTCAACTGAATACGAAAGCGAATACGAGTTTTATTTAATTGTGAGAAATTGTGGCGCTCGACTACTGCATCAGTTAGGAAATTTGCAGCGATAGTGTTGTCGATTACTTGTACCATTATTATTGACCTCAATCATTATTTTTCACTTTCGATTAAGCGAAGCTTTCTTTGTGGTGATTTCTCAAGAGAGCGAATGTCTGTAGTAGCTCTATAGATTACTTTTATAGAGCTTTTTTGCAGGCGAATATGTCTTTTAATGACTGGTGGTTTATGTATGGACATAACTCAAAATAGCTGAAGTTGCTGTGAATTATCCTGTACCACAGGCTTTTGATAAACCATGCCTTCGACTTCATAACAGCGAGTCATGAGTTTGTTTCGGTTTAGCCGAAAGCTGACTTTTTTTCTTTGATTTGGCAGAGGTACAAATAGATACTGTGGATGTTGGATAGTACCTTCATCACCCAAGTATCGTGAAAGCGTACCGTCGATTTGGTAAACTTTTGAGGAGCTTAAAAGCGTTGAGTCATAAACTTTAATCAAATTTAATTCCATCTGATTACTATTGAAGTAGAGTGTGTGATAATCTTTTGTGGAATCGATTTTTCTCTCCAGTCAGACTGATTAAATCTAACTGGAGAGTTTTTCACGAATAATCTGATTCAATTTCTCCTTTGATTCATCTGACAGAGCATTAAAATCAAACTCTTTAGAGTCCCAAACTTCATCCAGACTTGTAGACTCATCAATAATATTTGCAATCAAACAAGATTCATTGTCATAGTTCCAGCCATTTGCTAAAAGCCACGGCAGAATTCCTTTAGATTGCAATAGTTTCTCAATGTCGAACGAGTCAGAAAACTGCTGTAAGTTTTCGATACTGGGGTGAACGATTGTAATAGTCATGGGGTATTTTAAATGATTGAAATACAGCCCAATCAAAAGATGGGGAAAGTGGAAAGGGATTCATGAATTAAATTATCCTTAGAAAAGCAAGGTTTTTAC
>NZ_NOLI01000270.1:0-2968 GCF_002245975.1 Nostoc sp. 'Peltigera membranacea cyanobiont' 213
AATTCCAAACCTGCTTCGCCATACTTGAGTGCTTCTTCTAGTGCAGCGATTCTTTGTTCAACTACCGGATTTGCCAAGCGTCTTTTAACACCTTCTAGTCCTCCTAATACTACAGCACCAGGAGGTGCTTTTTCTTGACCACCAAGGACAGCATCATAAACTGTTGGGCGATTGGAATTTTTTGACATAGTGTTTTTACTTTTTATATGATGGAATTATTGAGTGCGATCGCTATAATCACCTAATTTCATAAATACGCTTTATATGGGATAATTATTTTCAATAACAGAAGTGCGATCGCACTTGTTTCTAACCTGATGGCAATCCCCATATTTTAATAGTCCCGTCTAGACTACCGCTAATCAGAGTTTGCCCATCAGCGCTAATAGCAAGAGAACGAACCCCATCTGTATGTCCGTTGAAGATGGCTTTTCCCCGTCCTGTGTGTAAGTCCCATACTTTTATAGTGCCATCCCCACAACTGCCGATCAGATTCTGCCCATCTGGACTGATAGCAACACAAAGAATACTACCTGATTGTGCATTTATGGTAAACTTTTCCTCTCCTGTAGGCAAACTCCAAACTTTAATTATGTTGTTGTTATCACCACTAACTAAAGTTTCTCCATCTGGACTAATTGCAATGGACAGAACAGGCTGAGAATGTGCTTTGAGGGTACGCATTAGTTCGCCTGTCTCCAAATTCCATATATCAATCCCATTGCTATCATTAGCATCAACAAGAATTTGTTTATTTGGTGTAATAGCAAGACAATGGCTATGATGACCATGATGAGGTCTTTGCAAGGTACGCAGTTGCTGTCGTGTTTGTAAGTCGCACACTAAAATCATCCGTTGATAAGTAATCCTACAAACAAGCAAGTGACCATCAGGACTAATAGCAAAACTATCAATTCCTCCTGACATAGGGAAAAGTCTAATTCTGGCTGGAGATTCAACCTCATTCGCATAAGTAGCAAAAGTGAGAATATCCTCTTGTACACCTGTCTGCAAATTCCACAATTTGATTGTTTCGCAGCAACTAGTAAAAACGCTTTGCCCATCAGGATTGAAAACAATGGACTGAATATAGCTTAAATGCCCAACAAGAGTTTTGAGGAGATGACCTGTTTTTAAATCCCAAAGTTTTGCAACTTCACCGTTTTCACTCACGAATTCAAGACCACCACCACTAACAAATGTTTGCCCATCAGGACTAATGGCTACCGTGTTAACCCTATCTGTATGTCCGCTGATTGTTTGCAGACATTCAAATAGTAGCCAAGGATTATACTTTTGCAGTGCTTGTTTTACTCTTGGTTCTATCCGATGCTGGAAAAGCAAATTTTCAGCAGTTAGCTGTATTTCTGGTGATACATCTGTCAAAGTCTGAATGATTAATTCTAAACCTGCTTCCCCATACTTGAGTGCATCTGCTAGCGCCGCAATTCTTTGTTCCAAAGATACACTAGCTAAACGCTGTTTAACAGCATCTATGCCCCCTAAAACAACGCCAGCAACAGGTGGTGTAACTTGCCCACCTAACACAGCATCATATTCTCTAGGTTGATTCTGATTTTCTGGCATTGCATTTTACAAAATTATGGTTATTTTTTAAACGAACCGCAAAGACGCAAATAGCGCAAAGATAAGATTATTTTAGTTTAGCGATCGCTCCCCTATCAACTAACATCTTCCCAGTCAATAAATCCTTCACTGTCACTACTAACATCCGTTGTTCATTCACTTCAAATTGTGCCTGTATTCGGTCTACTCCTGTTTGTCCAGGCGGTTCGATATGAGCGACACATACTTGTTGATGATGAGTTTCCAAAGAGCGGTAACTATCTTGTTTTACTAATTGGCTACTTGTCATCCTTCCTTGAGTATCGTAATAAACTTCCGCTTGGGAAACTTCTGCTACTTCCCCAATATCAAGGCGAATTTCTCGCTGTCCCTCTGTGGCGACTTGCAGAGTTAAAGCTTCAGAACGCGCCCCTGGATACTTTGCCCCTTTTTCAATCAAAGTTAAATAAGAATAACTTTTGCTGTGGGGTTCCCAAAGACGAATAGCATAACTGTGGCGCAGGTAATCATCAACTGCTGCCATTTCACTTAAAGCTAATGCGCCATGTGCGACAGCTTCAAAGGGTTTGTCTAACTTTACCTTTTGTCGTCCAAAATAGGAAATTACTAGTTGTTGCACGGCGGGAATTTGACAAGTTCCACCCACTAATAAAACTTGTTCAATTGTAGATTTGCTGATACCTTTAGCAAGTGCGATCGCTAATACTTCATCTATCGCCTGTCTTAGCTGTTCTAATAATTGTTGATTTTCTAAAATTTCGCCTAATTCGTCCCGATGCAATTGCAATTCATGGGACATAAAATTTTCATCATCAAACCAAGCTTCTTTCGCCTCATCTGTTGTTGAAATTTGAATTTTTACCCTTTCTGCTACTTCCAGCAAATTCATAAAACCGATTTCTCCAACTTCAGTACGGGAGGAACCGATTTTTTGCAGGTAATGTTCAACAATCCATGTATCAATATCTACGCCGCCAATAAAAGCATCAGATTTGGCGATAACTTCCGCACGCACTACTTGCTGTTCAGATTCAGCGCTGACAGTTCGTACTAAACTTAAATCTAGAGTACCGCCGCCAAAATCAACCACCAAAACCACAGCACCAGGATGCTTGACAGCATAACCAAGGGCTGCTGCGGTAGATTCATCGACAATTTGCACGGCGGGAATATTTAACTTGTCGCCCAAGTTGCGGAACCAGTCAAGATATCGCTCAAATGCACCCACGGGAACTGTGAAAATAACGCTACTGGGTTGTAATTGCTGTTCAACCTGTTGCCAAATTTCCTTGAGAAACAGTTCCGAAACCACCTCAGCACTGTAACTATTACCATCCAACTGTCGCGGAGGTGGGACAAAATCTGCTGCCAAATCGCGTTT
>NZ_NOLI01000270.1:3158-4492 GCF_002245975.1 Nostoc sp. 'Peltigera membranacea cyanobiont' 213
TCAGTAGTACAAACAACAGTATTGCTAGTACCAAAATCAATTATTACTGTAGTCATTGGTCATTTGTCATTTGTCATTGGGCAAGAAAGCAATATGCAATAACATTTCTTAAATTTTTAATTTTTAATTTTTAATTGTTTGTCCCCCTCCCGGTAAGGTGCGGCTAACTTTCGCAGGGACAAGAATTTTTCCTTGATGTTGATAACCAACGAATCGAATATAAACTAACTCATCTTCAGCAATATCAGCAGTGTCTGGTTGATGAATCTGGGGATTGTAAGGTATTTGTTCCCAAGGTTTACCTATCTGTTCGTAACCCCATTTATTGAGGAGGTTATCTAAAGAGGTAAACATCGAAAGCAGATTTTTCGCAGGTAATTCTGGTTTAACGCGCACCATCTGATGGATGCTGGGATAGTTTGTTAGCAATGTCTGCAATTGCTCAAATGTCGAAGAACGTATTTCCTCTGTCAGTTCAAGACGCTGCTGCTGCAATTCTTCATGCAGTCGCAAGCCTTCCTGATGTAGCGCTGCTTTTTCAGCAAGTAACTGTTCTATTTTTTGCTGCTCTTCTAAGTAATTTTTGCGTGTTGCCTTTAGTTCATTTTCTAGTAACTCAATTTGCGTAGATGCTAACCTGCTTGTCGCTAGACATCGCGCCAATTCTAACTTGTTAGTTTCCAAGTCTGCTTGGCGAGCGATCGCATCACTAATTGCTGGAATAATCAACAACAGAGTGCAAATCCCTATTGCCATTGTCAAAAAGCTTAAAAGAGAAAACATTCCTATCTGCATCCCTCTTAGATTTCTTTGAGAGACTGATTTTGTGCCACTGTCTCGCCCTCACCGCCTTCGTAATACTCAGGCAATAATTCTTGATTTTCAACTTCTCCTAAAGCTTTTTCAATTCCCGATGTTGTACTTGTGCAACTCGAACCAGAAGCATCGATTACTGTTTCAGTAATTTTACCATCTTTACCAATGCGATACTCAATTTTTTGATACTCAGCCATAAGTAGAGTCTTTTGATTTTTGAGGGTTTTAATTATGTTGTACCAAATTCTAGCCAACGGCAATTAATACTGGCACTAGTACCGCAAGGCAAAAGTCAAACAATTTTGGATTTTAGATTTGCTTTCTTCGTAGCGTAAAGCCTTCTCCCGCATTTCTCACAAGTTTGAAATGCAGAGGGGCGGAGGGGCGGAGGGGCAGAGACGATGCCGCGCAACGAGAGTCGGATTTTAAATTAAAGATTTGTGTTGCAAACTCCCATACTTTGATTGTTGTGTCCCAACTGCCACTGAAAAGAGTTTGTCCATCAGGGCTGAAGACAA
>NZ_NOLI01000271.1:0-4465 GCF_002245975.1 Nostoc sp. 'Peltigera membranacea cyanobiont' 213
CGCGTCATCGGTTTCAATAGTGTTTATTCTTTTCCAGCAGTTCTGATTCCAGTTTATCTAATTGATGACACGCCCTAAAACTTGCTCCGACTAAAGAACTGCCTAAGAAGACGGAAAAACTGACCAACATTATAACAGTTGCCCAACTTGGGCTTTGCTTGAGGAATACTGGTTGCATAGAGTTTCATGATTTTGATTCCTGATTAAACTTGATCTCAACGACTTCTTCGACACACCCCTTTAAAATGATTATCATTATTGTTGGTGGAATAGTTTATTTTATGGAAGTCCCTCACCTCACTGAATAAACAGAAGTTTAGAAAAAACATACCAGCGATCGCAACACCACCGTTAGCCAATTCATCCTAGACGCAATTCTCAGCGCATTGGGCAAACCCACAACTACTACACCCACCGACACACCTTCTCTAGACCCAATTCTGGCGGAAGTAGACAAAATCATAGACACGAAACTAGACGAACGTCTGGGGGAGTTTGAGCGGCGTTTGCTAAAGCAGGTTAGACCAAGTGATAGACCAGATAATAGACAGTCGCAAGAAGAAGAATTAATCGAAGATAGACAAGAAACTAGACCAGACTATCAGGCAGTGCGCGATAGCGAAGCGCTGCGGCGAAGCGCCGATCGCATTTTAAAATCTCTGACTACAGGGCGTGGGAGAATCGCCCCGTCAGCACCCCAGTACAAAACCGCAACAAAAGTGCTGGATCGGTTTATCACTGAAATACAGGCAGATGCAAAAACGCCACCAAAAGCATAATCCTCATTTAATTTTGGTCACAGCCGCACAGGTTAATGGTTGCTGCACACCAGGAGGAGATTTATCTGCAACTAACTCGATTTTGCCTAATTCGTTGCGATGCCAAGAAGTAGCTTCGACAAGAACCTCTGGGGATTCGGGTATTTGTGCCGTGACTCCCCCGGTTTTGCGGTATGCAGAGATATCGCGGATATCAGACCAAGTGCGCTCGCTCCCAATTTGCTGTGTGGGATTTTGCGGGATTCCACCCCGTCCCGTGGCGACAAAACTGCTGCCTTCACTACCCGCGCAGCCTGTAGCAATTTGCTGCGATGGGTCGGTGACATTTGCTGGTAGTTCGACTAAGCCGGAATTTGGATCGATACCAATATTATTAATATCAACTGTACCGTTAACCCCAAATTGCGAACTCGCAGTGATATCATTTTCTGGAGTGAGTTGGGGACGGAACTTTAGTCCGATAATCCCCTGAGTTGTAATGTTAATGTTGCCACCCTTTCCTTGAACTGCATTGGCAATAATGTCACTGTTTTCTAATCCGGCGATGATCGGTGCATTAATATTTATATTACCTCCATTACCATTACCGCCTGCTGTTGCTGCGATCGCGCTATTGTCACGCAGCACCAACAACTTCCCAACTTGTAAGTTGATATTACCTCCATTACCTGATTCTGTTTGTGCCTGGATGCTTCCAATACGGTCTAATCGGATCGTATTGGCTGTGATCTTGATACTGCCACCATTGCCGCTACCTTGACTGGTGACACTAACTGTCCCGCCATCTGTCAGCGTCAAGTTGGGTGTAATAATGCTAACATTACCTGCATTTGCCGTCAGTATATCTGGCAAACTAAAGAATTGACGGAATTGCGGAGTCAAGCGGACGCTAGACGAGTTGATACTGCTGTTATTGCTCTGACTGCGACCACTGATCTCGATGGATTCCGTCGCATTAATGCTCAAATCTCCCCCATTACCGGTAAAAAATGTGGTGGCGGCAACTGCTCCCCCATCCAGAATTTGCAATTTGGCGGTATCTAGGGTCAAAGTTTTGGCGTTTCCGGTCGCAAAAGTGAGTGAGCTAATGTTGCTATATAGTCCAGAGGGGCTTTCTCCCATGACAGTGGTGTGATTGGTGCGAATCGTCACTTTTCCACTGGAGCCACTGCCAAAGGTAGCTGAAGCCAGTGTGACACCATTTGACACCAGTAAACTATTGGCATTGACGGAGATATCGCCAGCGTTTCCAGAACCAAAGTTATAAGTAGAAAGGTTAGTAACGTTAATTGGATTGATTGGTGAGAAGCCAGACAGTTCAATCGCTGTTGCCTCAATGTCGATATTGCCACTGGGAGCTGCTCCAAACGTTATGCTATTCAACCCCGCTCCCTGATTGAGAATCAGCCTGGGAGTAATGACGCTGATGTTCCCACTAGCTCCGACACCCACAGCTTCAGTACGCACCCCACTCCGAATTGTGGTATCAGCTGTTGTGCCAATCAGATCAATGGCCTCCGTAGCCTGAAGGCGAATGTCGCCGCCTGGGAGATTGCCGAAATTTCGCGCTACCACCAGAGAGCCATCGGTAAATTGAATGTGTCGCCCCCGAATTTGAACGGAACCTGCATTCACCCCGCTTATATCTAATAGCGATCGCTCTGCTAGCTGAATATCACCAAACTTTTGCCCATTTTCATATCCCAAAGCATAGCCCTGTGCAGTTGGGATCAAACTAACTAACCCTGTACCACTCACACTGCCTAATTCTACTTGCCCTTGCTTGGCGGTCAGAGTTGCCCCATTTAGATCCAGATTGCCACCCACCAAAGCTAGGGTTTTTCCCGGCTGTACCCGCAGTTCTGTAGGACTCGGATTTTGAGTGACAAGAGGCAATCCACTGGGATTGCTCAAGGAGTGTCCTGTGCCTTGAACGGTGATTGATGCGGGATTGCTACCCATTTGCAATCCAAGGGGAATATTGATGCTCAACAGTGGGGTAGCTTGGGAATTAATCGCGCTAAACTCAATACCATCGGCAAATTTAATACTGTTAGCAGTTGTGCTGATAAACGCTCCGCCAATATTCAATTGAGCATTTTTGCCAAATATAATCCCCGCAGGATTCATTAAAAACAAACTTACCGGATTATTAGTGTTGAGAGTTTGAATTAACCCATCAATATTGGAAACATTCCCACCCGTAACTCGACTAAATATAGTTGTAATATTTGGCGTGTTAATTAAATTGAAAGTGGCTGAACCACCCGTAGGCACAGAGAAATTATTGAAGCTGTGAAATAAATTATTCCCTTTATCAATCCCGTTAAGAATATTAAAATTATTACCACTTTGGTTGACGATGGTGTTGGTTGTGCCATCGGATGTCACTTGAGCGATAGCTGGTAGTACCAGAGCGGAACTTAAGAACCCGATTGTGAGTGTAGATAGAAAAGCGTAGGCGTAGCCCGTCGTAGACATCGCTCTCATCACCAAAGACTTCCTTTACTGATTAAAACTTAGAGTTCCCTTTACGAACTACGAACTATCACAACTGTCCAGTTAAGTTTCCATTCAATTATTTTCTCCATCTGAGGTTTTCATTCTCTAAAAATTCCCCACACATAAAGCATAGGGAATTTTTAGAGAATGAATACGTGAATTTTGGCTCTGTGCGGGGAAAATTAGTTAGTCGTCAGTTTTAAAATTGTTCATCAACAGCTATAAAAATTAGACATCGCTATCACCAAGAACAGCATTCTTTTTTCCCCAACCTTTTCCCGAAACGGGAATGCTGACTACCCAAAATAAAACACCACTCAACTTCTAAGCTTGCTAAATATTTATGCCTGCGGGTTGCTTTTACTGATAGCCTGAGTGATTCTTTCTAAAGAACTCCGAATCTCCTTTCGCAACTCTTTAGCAGAATCCCGAATCCCCTCAGTATTTTTTTCCATGTTAGTTACAAGGGTGTTGATTTTAGTGACATTGTTCAGCGACAATTCGATTCGTTCCACTTGAGCTTTTATTGCCGCACTGTCAATGGGTGAACTGAAGGTTTTCTGACTATTTAGTTGTTGCCGGAGTATCAAGAACTGAATAGCTATATTCATGAGATCGAGATGGGTGGTCACCCAAAATCCATATTGACATTCTCCCTGCCCAAAATCGCCAATATCTTTTCCCAAACCCCGATTACTGTGGCTCAGAAATATGGCACAATTAGCTTCGTATCTAGCCATTGCTGTTTCTAAATGCCGAGAAATTTTGGTACGACCCCAGCGTTGCGATTCCCGATTCCTTGCTTCCAAAATTATGGTAATGTCTATGCCGACAACTGAGTTGGAAGTAAGCTTTATAAGGATGTCGCCAGGGCGATTTTCATCACCGACATAAGAGATTTCGGCTCCACAAGTCTTTGCCCATTTCTGTAATTCGGCTAAGACTAATTCTTCAAAAATTGCGCCTTTGGCAATACTTTCTTCGAGTAGACACTGCACCAACTCTTTTTCCCTAATTTGTTGAGATAATTTTTCAACCTCGTCAGCCAGGGGTTTCATCGCCTCCTCAACAACGGACTTCACTGATTTAGCTAGAACGCCACTTTCTGTCTCCATCAGCATTTTGCAGCAGAAACAGGGAGATGGCTGCGGTAATAAGGCGATGTTCATCCCAATCAGGATGTT
>NZ_NOLI01000272.1:0-4459 GCF_002245975.1 Nostoc sp. 'Peltigera membranacea cyanobiont' 213
CGACGGCTGCTTCTCCTTCCCCCTCCTCACAATGATTATCATTCTTGTATTTGGTGATTTTATTGCTTGGAAGTCCCGAAGTTAAAAAATATAACAATTTAGTTATATGACTCTTAGCCAATCTCACCCCTATCTTTCACCAGAAGAATACCTGGAAAGTGAAAAATCTAGCCCGATTAAACATGAATATATTCAAGGGCGGATTTATGCAATGGCAGGTGCAAGTGATGCTCATGTAACAATTACCGCGAACTTAGTCACCCTACTGAGAAATCACATTCGCGGAACTGGTTGTCGTGTTTATGTTGCTGACATGAAAGCACGCATCGAATCTCTGAATCTTTTCTACTATCCTGATATCATGGTGACTTGCGATCAACGAGATACCAATTTTGAATATTTTAAACGTTATCCCAGCTTAATTATTGAAGTTCTATCACCTTCCACCGAGGCTTTAGATAGAGGTGATAAATTTAGTGACTATCAAGAATTAGAAACATTGCAAGAATATGTCTTAATTAGTCAAAATCGCCAGCGTATTGATTGCTTTCGGCGCAATTCAGAAAGTAGATGGGAGCTTTATAGCTATAGGGTAAATCAAGAATTACAGTTTACCAGCCTGAATTTTTCTTGTTCCCTAACTGATGTTTATGAAGATGTCTCCTTTCCCGAAACTTTTAACCCTACTTCTGCTTAATTTTTATCTAATTTACCCTGATTTATTCCACTCGCAAACCAAAGTAGGTCAAAACAAGCTCAGTTGAGCCACTATTGACAACTTCGTGTACTTCTCCCGGTTCTATCGCTACGCAATTGCCCGGAAGCAAGGGATATTCTTTACCATCAATGTGAATTACTCCCGAACCGGCTTCCACAAAGAAGACTTCGCACATATCTTGATGCGCGTGTGCTGGTGCAGTTTGTCCGGGAGCAAAACGCGCTTGAGCAAAGTTAGTGAGGTGAGGCAAATCGCCGAAGCGTAGCATCACCTTTTTCTTGATTTCGGCATTGTGAGAGACAGACTCTTCTGGCAAGTCTTTCAGAGAATTGGTAATCATTCTGGTCTTAAATCGTTAGATAATTCCACAATACCCCTAGATCCATCAATCCTTACTCGTTGACCATCTTGCAAAAGCCATGTAGCGCCACGAACATCCATCACTGCGGGAATTCCATACTCACGAGCAACGATCGCACCGTGAGAAAGCCGTCCGCCAACTTCGGCAATTAGCCCTCCAGCCCTTAATAACAAAGGGGCCCAGCCGGAATCTGTGTAAGGTACGACTAGAATTGTATCTCGGTCAATCTCCGGCACATCTTGTAAATTTCGCAACACCTTTACCCTGCCCTCGGCTTGCCCGTGACTGGCTCCAATACCTTGTAAAATTTGGTCAGAGTACAGCGCAGAAGGAGCTAAGGGGTGAGGGGGCGTATTGCCGTAGACTAAAAGGGGTATTTGAATAAACTCGCTATCTTGGACAAATTGCGATCGCCTCGATTCTACTAATTTATCTAACTCCTCAATTAACTTAGAATCTTCACCCCCAACTAAACGCTGCACTTCATCAAAGTGGAGAAAAAAGATATCTCCGGTTTTCTGGAGTAAGCCGGATTTTAACCAAATATTCTCTAAAGCAACAAAACTCCAACGCAATTCAGCTAAAAGCCGTGAATAAACTTCGGTAACTCGTCCTTTAATATCTACACGCTGTTGCACAAAAGAACGTTTGCGCTTACCAGCAAAGATGCTATTAATTGCGTCTTTAGCACCTGATTGTGGTTCGTTCCCTTGCATTAACTGTACAAACATCTGCTTAATCATCTGGGGATTCTCCCGCCAAGTGGGAACGGAGATATCAGTTCCCACTTCACTTAAATAGCCGTAATCTTGAAGCAATTCATCAAATGCTTGCAGGATCTTTTCTCCCTCTGGAGTTTGCTTTAACTGCTCAAATACCTGCTGTGGCTCAAACTCAACTAATATCTGCTTGGCATCTGTAGCTATGGCACTGAGCGATCGCAATGCCGCTATCTCTGGAGTCACGCTATTATCAATTTGGCTATCCTTCACTCGGAAAATCGCCTGCCGCAGAGCAGCACTTAAGGGAGCTAAAATGCTGTAATATGTCCCGTGGCGCAACAACTCTAAAATAAAGTCAATTCTGATGAGCAGCAAGGCTGGTTCCAAACTATCTACATTTTCCTGCGCCAACTGCGACAACCCAGGAATAAACTTTTGGTGATAATCCCGCTTAAAGTCTTTTTCTAAATTTAATTCCCGCTTCAGTAACTTCCCTAGTCCTGGCAAATTCTCCCAGGTTGACTGCAAGGATGGTTTACTTAATTTAGCTCCTCTGGTTAAAAATTCCAGACTTTCCGGCGGCAATCCCATACGGAGAAAGATATTTCCTAAGAGGGATGCGTTAAAATAAGCTCTAGAATAATGCAGAGTTGCTGTCTCATTAAAATCTAACCCCAAAGCGCGATCGCCCAAAACTATAGTAAAAAATTCTCCCCAAACTCCACAAGTTAAGGGACGATTAATTGACCATGTTAAAGGGTGAATTACTCCAGGAATCACTTCGGCGGCGATTTTGCGCGTCCAAATTGGTAGTAGAGTCGTGATCGGTCGAGATTGTAACACCCAAAGCGTTTGCCCGTCATAACTCCATTCAATATCTTGAGGAGTGCCATGATAGCGTTTTTCGAGTCGATGAGCTAAATACGCAACTTGCTTGATTAATGCTGATGGAACTCGTCCAGTCCCCTCTAATTGCACAGAGGGAGATTTTTCTGTTTCAACGACAAAAGCGCGATATTGTTCTGGTGTGACTTTTCCTGAAACGATTTGCGTGGGGCTACCAGGAAGGGCTTCAATGATGATTGCATCACCCTGCTGAGTAATAGGATCGCGGCTGAAAGCAACGCCAGAATATACACTTTGGACTTGTTGTTGAATCAACACAGCCATTGCAGTATCATTTGAACCGCGATCGCGCCGATATTGCACAGCAGAAGGATGATTGTAAGAAGCTTGAACTTGAGCGATCGCTTGCTGTAATGCCTCTGCGCTAGTAACATTTAAAACTGTTTCATACTGTCCAGCAGCAGAAGCCTGTTCTGAATCTTCTCCAATGGCCGAGGAACGCACCACTAAGGGGGATAATTCTGATGGTTGGAGAAATTCTGTCAACACTTGAGGATCGTCAATTGGGGCTAGTACCCATCCCTTTGGGACTGGATAACCCCAGCGCTTAATTTGGGATAATGTAGCCGCCTTTTCTCCGACAATGGCAGCATCTAACTCTTCATCTAAAGAAATCATCGCGCGTTGGCGTAGCCCGTCGTAGACATCGCCCCGTAAAAATTCCAACATCGCTTGGGATTCTGTTTGCGCCTGTTGAACTGGTAGATTCATATCATCAGGAATTTTTGTATAAATCCATCCCATTAAACCAGCTAAAGCGGCAGCAGCAATAATTCTTGGAATATCGCTAATGTGCAAAATTGCCACAAACAACGGAAAGAGAAGCAAAACCCCAAATTTGACCGTCTTTTTAGATTGCAGAATTGTAAAGCTAATACCTGCAAAGAAAGATACAAATAGTGCCACAAGTGGATCGTGTACGACAAATCCCCAGACTACATTTGTCGTACCTGCTCCTCTGCCTATCCAGTATCTACCAATTACCAGAGCGATGAGAGCTATCAATTCCCAAAACGATCCCTCTGGGAAGAAAAGGCGGGTGAGGAAAACTGCCGCAATTCCTTTAAAAGCTTCTGACAAGACTGCCAGAATTCCGACAAACTTACCGCAGTGATAAAAGGCAGATGATACACTAATGTTTCGTGTACCAACTTGTGATAATTGCTTCCCCGTTAGTGCGTAAGCGATCCATGCAATTAGGGGTAATCCGCCCAAGAGGGGGCAGATAATTAAAAGAACTAAGACACCCCAAGGTTCAAACATTCTGGATTTTTGATTTTAGATTTAAATTTTCCATCTAAAACCTCAAATCTAAAATCTAAAGTTTTTCTGAAATTTTTGATGGTAATTAGGGCGCTTTTATTTAATTTATTAGTTATAGAATGGACACTTGGCTACAACGGAAACCGTTTTCGCCAGTGTCCTTCTTAGACTACTAATGGTTTTAGTTTAGCGCATAGGCAGCTTGCAGCGCCCAGATGATGAGAGCAGCGATCGATCCCAGAAGCAGCACGGTAGAGATAGTCACTACTTTGGGGGAATCTGCGCCCTCAAATTTCATAATCCCTCGGTTTAAATCGGACATAGCTTTGTAATCCTCTCTTTATTGGAGCATGAAACATTTGTCCGTTTTGATTGTAGTCCTTCTATTTACGGATGATGTTAAATTCCTAATATTATTTTGTTTAAGCTTGGCAATTTTTCCAACCCCACAATTACTTATTTATTTAGAGGTATTAGTCTCATTTATGG
>NZ_NOLI01000273.1:0-4348 GCF_002245975.1 Nostoc sp. 'Peltigera membranacea cyanobiont' 213
GACGCTTTTAAAAGTACGTTTTGGAAATTTAGATAGTGAGTTAGAGGCAATTATTCCTCAGTTAATGCAGTTATCTAGGGAAGAATATCTTGGCTTACTTTTACAGGCTGACCGTGAAGAATTATTATCGCGGTTTCAAAGGTAATCGTAATTTGATAAAAGCGGGTGTGTTATTTATTACAATTACAGAATATTTTTTGCTACTTCAGTTCAACTCAATATTATGACTGCTAATATGGTGTCCATTATGTGATGGCTCATGTTTCCTGTGAAGTAATCGTTCCCTCTCTAAAATCATAACTTCTAGCTCACTGGCACGTTCTTCTGAAAGTGGAAATATCTCCTCCCACCTCTTTAGATTACCTCGACAAATCGTCCGCTTACCTTCATTTGGGACAATAAAATCACACTTATGTTTGAGCGAAAAATAAGCTGATGTATTTATTAGATACATCAGCTTTTGACTTATCCCAAGATTTCAATTACAGCTGCTAGAATAGCTGGTGCTTTGTCTGAAACTGGAATGAATATCCGCTTTTGCCAGTTGATGATCTCGGTGAAACATCCAACAGCTAAGAGTCGCTCTGCCAGTGAGATAGCATTAACCAGTTCTATGCGAGCTTCATTAGCAATGAAAGAACGTCGCAAGGTTACGCCACCCGGCAACTGTTGTGTATATCTCTCGTTCAGTACCAGCTTCACAAGTTCTTCTGGAGAAAGCAGCTGGTTCCTTAGTCCAAGTTGTTCGCGCACGGTTTGAATGTCGTGAGCATTCACCACCCGACCGAGAATCTTTTGTCCATCGCTGGTTTGCAGTCGGAATACTCTACTATTGTGCTGTGGTAGTATCTTCCAAATGGGCAACAAAATACCAGTGACTAAGTGCAGGTAATCGGTTGTGAACTTGGGCAGTGTGTCCACTTCCTTCGACCACCCTGCGACGAACGCATCGACACAAACCGCTTTCCAAGTGGAAGATTCTAAATCCTTGACTGGTATACGGATTTCTTTCTGTGGACGGACGAGTAACACTCTTGGTACAACACCACCATCAGCGTCGTAGATACTATGTGTCGGAATTGACACAGCAGCATGACCAGACTTGGTGTTAACCATCAATTTTCCCTGGTACATACTGGCAAACTCAAGCATTTCGTCAGCCGTTCTGATGTTATTCTTCTGAGTGCGTTCTATCTTGAGATAGTTCGTTACGCTACCTGTGGCAGGGTGGGTGTACACAGCTTCCTGGCTCTCAACAGTAAACCGTTCAGCCCGTAAAGTCTCCACACCCATCTCATATACACCAGCCGCGATCGCTGCTTCAATCTGCTGACTTAGCAACAACTCAAACCTCTCGAAAATGATGTTCTGCATATCGATGCGTAAAGCCAACAGGCGATTGAGGAATTGCCGCAATGGGGGCAAGTCGATTTTCATCCCGCCTTCGTGAGAGGTTAAGCACAGTCCAGTCATTTGCTCGAACTTTCCTAAAGGCACTTCATAAAATCGACCTTGGTATATTTGCCTGAATAACTCATACAGCGCGTGTTCTGCATAGTTCGACTCCAGATTATCCTTAGCCTCAAATATCCCATTGCCACCGGTCTGCCGTTGACCGCGAGTAAGAGCGCCCAAGCTATCCAGCCTTCGGGCAATGGTTGAGATAAAGCGGCGTTCACCGATGACGTTAGTGGTAACAGGTCTGAACACGGGTGCTGATGCTTGGTTGGTTCTGTGCGATCGCCCAAGTCCTTGGATGGCATTGTCTGCTCTCCAGCCAGCTTCTAAAAGATAATGCGATCGCCGCCGACGATTCACAGCGTTAAGGTCAGCATGATAGCTGCGACCCGTGCCTGCGGTAATGCGTTTTGCAACCGCAGCCCAACAATACCTTGCTGGGATGCTGCAACCATACCAAGTTTGCCCTCTTGAGCCATTGCGTTACCCATACTGTGGCACTCGTCATAGGCGATCGCTCCCTCAAAGTCCTTGCCTGCCCATTCAACAATTTGCTTGAGCCGACTTTTACCGTTCTTTTGAGAACGTAGAGTTGAGTACGTGCAGAACAGAATGCCTTGGGTGAAGGGTATTGGATCGCCAAGCTTAATGTTGCTCAGGTCGATGATGTCGCGCTCAGTACCACCCAGCGCACACCAATCTCTACGGGCATCTTCAATTAAGGCAGAACTTTTGGATACCCAGATTGCTTTTCTTCGTTCCTGACACCAGTTGTCGAGGATGATTCCTGCACATTGTCTACCTTTACCAGCACCCGTCCCATCGCCTAAGAACCAGCCACGACGAAATTTCACAGCATTTTCTGAGCTATTTGCTGCTACAGTCACATTATCCCATGAATCATCTACAATATAAGACCCAGACAGAAATTCACAGTGTGCTTGACCTGCGTAGATGACGCTTTCAATTTGTGCCTCTGACAACAAGCCTTGTGTGAGAATATTTTGTGGTAGATGCGGTTTATAAGTTGGTGCTGGTGGCGAGACAAGTGCTAGGGCTGCACTTTCGCAAAGCAGCGAGGGATGAGGTAAAGCATCTTTAATTCGGATTCGTTGTGGGCGATAGGTTTCATATAAAGTATCTTTGAGTCCATCATTTGCAGACCACTCGACGACTTCGTATTCCAACACTACTATGTCGTCTGGAAGAGAGGAAACTGTTTCTGGTTGTGCAACTGTAGTACGTTTTGGCAATTGAACAACAATTGCCTTCGCAGCAGCTTTGATTTTTTCTGAGCGTTCCCACGGAGATCGCTCAGGTAATTGCTCAATCAACGCCAGTAGTTCGGGCAAGTCCAAGGTTTCGGGAATACAGGGGATTTGCCTGTGATTATCAGCCGGAACTTTGTCGATCACTGTAATCCGAGTGTCGATAGTTGTCCCATGTTTTGAGTACACCTTGCCACTAACTCCTACAGACAGTAGAACTCGTGCTTCTGAGTGCCACCTAACGAAAGTCTCGCGCCAAGTGGGATTATTGGGAGAAAACCAGTTAGCAGTAATTGTTACCAGCCGTCCACCGTCAGCCAGTCTTTGCAATGCCGAGTTGATGTGGCGAGGAGTTGCGTCGGGGTTGCGACTGTTGATTTTGGGAGATGCAGAGAAAGGTGGATTCATCAAAACAACTGAGGGCTGAGTCTTGCCAACCAGATAGTCGTTAATCTGTTCCGCGTTTACTGAGAATAGTGGAGTGCCAGGAAACAACCGACGCAGAATCTTACTTCTATCGGGTGCAAGCTCGTTTAGCATCAGACTTGCACTGTGCAGTTTAGCCATTTGTGCCAATAGGCCAGTTCCGGCACTTGGCTCCAGCACCAAATCAGTAGCTTGTATAAATCCTGCTTTGGCTACCAGATAAGCAAGCGGCAGAGGGGTGGAGAATTGCTGAAGCTGTACTGATTCTTCACTACGGCGAGTATGCGTCGGGCAGAGGGCTGTTGATTCTTCTAATTGTTGCACAACCACTTGAGGTTGTAGTGATAAAATCTTAATTCCCAGATGACGCAGATATAATATTTGCGCCACTTCCACTGCCTCGTAAGCATCTTTCCATTGCCATGCACCAGACGCGGCAGTGCCTAGAAAGTAGCGATTCATCTGGGAAGAAACAGTTTTCGTAGAGAGAGGGCGATTATCTATTAAAACTTTTGCAAGCTCTTGGGCAACATTAATAACTGACTGCCCATAATCGATTACTGGAGAGCAAATCGAATAAAGAACCTTGAGTGAAAAGTTGCTGTACCATTGCATCACTCACAATATTATTTTTTCACTATTGCTATGGCGAAGCCTTTCTCTTATTAATAAATGAGGCAAGTAATTGCCTCATTTGAACTTTTGAACCTTCCAAGATTTATTCTTAGGTGATCAGCCGAGGCTTAAAAAGCGAATTAGCCAGCTTTACGCGGTCTACCTGGCTTGCGCTTGCCTAAAGAATTTACATCAGCCTTTTTAGTTTTCGGTGACTTGTTGGCAGAATTGTTAGCTTTATTGGAACGAGTAGTACGTTTTGGTTGTGGTGAAATTTCTTTAACTGGAGGCAGCAATCTCAATGTAGGGAATGAGAGAATAACTGCTTCGTTACTGGTACAATGAATGACTTCATCCTCTAACATCCAAGGATCTGGCAATTTTTCAAAAGTCTGAGCTTGTGGTGTGATTACTTGTGAAACTGATGGGATTGTAGAAGCCGCTATATTTAGATTGCTAACCGAAACCACATTACTAGCATAAGCAGACGATACAAATAGTCCATTAATGAACTGGAATATAACGAGAGTAACGAATGCCCAAAAGATGACTTCGATTGTCAAAGTGAGTAGAGATTGCAT
>NZ_NOLI01000274.1:0-4316 GCF_002245975.1 Nostoc sp. 'Peltigera membranacea cyanobiont' 213
CCTAATATTCGTGACGGGCAAGATGCCCATCCCACAAGAAATATTTGGTATATTTTTTTATTTGTCAGTCCCTAACTTAGTTTATCGTAGGAAATGGCGAAGAATCATCATCCGAATCTTCTTCACCAGTAAACCAAAAAGTTTTTTCCAAAGAGCGATGCCTGCGGCGGTTGGCTATCCCAGACACACCTTGAAGAGATCGGATGCTTGCCGATTTTGTGAAAATCAATTCTGCAACCAACCAGCCATCACAGCAACTATCAAAAATACACCCATCGCCAAACGGTAGAAAACAAAAATCAAGGTACTGTGTTTTTCCAGGTAGCGCAGGAGTCCCCAAATTGCGGCAAAAGCGGAAATGCTGGCGGAGATTAAGCCTACCAACAAAGTCAACCAACCGGCTGTACTCAGTCCTGCTTTTGTAAGAGTATGGAGTTCCACAGCACCTGCCAAAATCACGGCTGGTAAACCCAACAAAAAAGAAAACCGGGCTGATGTCTCCCGTTCCATGCCCAAAAATAACCCAGCAGTGAGGGTAGAACCTGAGCGAGAAACGCCAGGAATCAGGGCAAAAGCTTGAGCAACTCCTACCCAAATGCCATCCCAGAGGGTGAGGTTGTCGAAAGTGCGATCGCGTCCTCCGCGTTTTTCGGCGATCGCTAGCAATCCTGACATAATAATTGAAGCCGCACCGATAACTACTAATCCTCGCATCGGTGAGTTACAAGCGTTAAGAATTGGTTTGAGTAGCACGCCAGCCACAGCAATGGGCAAGGTTCCAATTAATAAGCCCAACATCAGTTGCAAAGAACTAGATTGATAATCTTGTCCGCTAATTGCTCTAACTGTCTCTCCGGTTAATTTTTTTAAGTCTTGCCAAAAATAAACTAAAACCGCGCTCAAGCTAGCTAACTGCATTGCTGCTGAAAAAGCAGATCCCGGATCTTTCAGTCCCAATAGAGTTGGTACTATCCGCAAATGAGCAGTACTGCTAATTGGTAGTAGTTCTGTAATTCCCTGAACGATGCCTAAAATAATTACGTCAATCCAGCTAAGATTAGCAAAGTCTAGATTCACTTCACTACCATTGCCACAGACTGCACTCGCCACCACAAAAGAAAGCATCATATCAGGCGTAAATAATTTACTTTTAATCAAACACCGACAAAGTAACTTATGTTAGTGACGCTTCTGTGACTAAGACATGGCACTTGGATGACATCTAAATAAATACAAAATATTGTGTGTTCGCGCAATGTGTCCTTAGGCAACAAATATTATTTGGTTATTTTCAAAACCTCTTTAACTAGTACACCACAGCGTAAATAAAGCTACCATTTCAAATCAACGAAAGGCTTACGCTGTATTCATTTTGAATTTTGAATTTTGAATTTTGAATTTTGAATTTTGAATTCCGCCTTGCGGTACTAGTCATATTTCGCACTGACTAAACTTGCTAATTAAGTGTTATTTTAGTCACAAAAATAAAATAAGGCAGGTAAATCCTGCCTTGTGTGTCACGAAAAGTTAGGTTAATTTCATCTTTTCTTAGCATTGCACGTCTTATTGACAAAGCTATTACCAAGTTATGTCAAAATTGTGACTGCACCAGTTGTAAAAAGTGATTGGACATTCGCTATTTTTTTCCAATGACCAATGACCAATGACCAATGACCAATGACCAATGACCAATTCAAAGCGTCAATGTTTCCCAATCTAAATCTGACGCTATTTGAGCAAGTTTATCTAAATCAGTCAGATTATCTAAATAAGGTAAACAGCCTAAGACTGGCGTGTTAGTGAGTGATTGAATCAATTGCGGTGGTGTCCAATCAGCTATTTCTGCATCCGTTCGAGGTTGTACGCAGTTCAAAACAATGCCTTTGAGATTAACGCGCGATTGTCTAGCTAATGCGACGTTCGCCACTGCTTGAGCGATCGCACCTAATCTAACTGGCACTACTAATACTGTTGGTAAACGCCATTCTGCGGCTAAATCAGCTACCGTTAACTCCTCAGTTACAGGCGAACCTAACCCTCCCAAGGCTTCTACAAGCACAAAATCACGCTGCGATCGCAATTTAGACAAAGCTTGCCACACAAGAGCTAAATCGACTCGACGATTTTCTCTTGCGGCGGCGATGGGAGGCGCTAAAGGTGCTTCAAAATATAACGGTGTAATTTCTTCTGAGGATTGGTCTAGCGCAAATAGCTTTTGATACCATTCGCGATCGCCAATCCCCGATTGAATCGGTTTCATGATTCCCCAGCTACGTTGTGGGTAATATTTTTGCCAATAGGCTGCTAACGCTGTTGTTAAAACAGTTTTACCAGCTTCTGTATCAGTTCCAGTAATCAGTAGTGTGTTTAACATTAATTAATTTCTTTGGCCAGAAAATGGTTGTGTTCCATCAGCCGGCGGCAAGGTTTGTGTTTGACCAGTGGTCGGTGTTGGAATCGGTGTCTCTGTAGGAATAGGGAGCGGTGTTTCTGTAGGAATTGGAATCGGTGTCTCTGTGGGAATTGGAATCGGTGTTTCTGTGGGAATTGGAATCGGTGTTTCTGTAGGAATTGGAATCGGTGTTTCTGTAGGAATAGGGAGCGGTGTTTCTGTAGGAATTGGTTGAACTGGTTTTTCTAATGCAACATTCAGGTTGTAATTGCTTTCGGCAACTCCTGAAAGTAGTGTTAACTCAATAGTATATCTACCAGTAACCAGCAATTTGCCTTGATACGCCGTTATTTGCTGAGTATTAGGATCGATTGGTTGTTCATTGGGACTTAAGACTGTTAACAAAACGCTGCTTCCTGGCTCAAGAAATGCAGTTAACTTGTCACCTTCCTGCCCCAAAAAAGTGTACCGGATGATTTGATTTATTTTGAGAGTATCTTTAACTGTGGCTGTATTATTAGCTGCTCCCAGGTTGAGCCGCCTACTAGATACAACAGGTTGCTCTTTGGTGGGTGTGGGAGTAGATGTAGGTGTAAATGTAGAACCACCAGAAATAACTGGTGAAGGAAAATTTTGGGGAAGCGTCTGAGTTGGTGATGGTTTTGGCTGACTGCGGATAGAACTGACCAACGCCCAAGAACCAAATCCGGCAACGATCACTACAGCCGCGCCAATTGCTGCGATCGCTAAGGGGTTATCCAAGACTGAACTAGTGAGACTTGGTGGAATCACTGGATCGGGTTGTTTCTTCGGCGAAGCTGCTGGTGGTACTGAGTCAGGACGGCGACCAACAGCCATTGTCTGCAAGTTAGATACCTGAAGAGGAGGAAGATTGACTTGCCCTAAAGGTTGTAGTGCTTGAGATACACTTGCAGCACTCTGATAGCGATCGCTCGGTATATGATTCAACATTCGATTCAAAACCTGGGCAAATCGCGGATTAACTGTTACCCATCGCTGCCAATTCCAAGTTAGTTGATTTTCGTCAAATAACTCCCTTGGTTCTTTACCAGTCAGCAAAACAATTGCACTTACCGCTAAGGCATACAAGTCACTACTAGGATAAGCTCCCCCTGTTTGCATTTGTTCGCTAGGAGAGTAGCCTAATTTTCCCACAGTAGTTTCGGGCATTGCACTCTCTGGCGATCGCAACCGCGTTGCTAGTTCTTTTACCACCCCAAAGTCAATTAACACAGGTTTAGCATCACTATCTCGCAAAATAATATTTTCTGGCGAGATATCCCGGTGAATAATTCCTCGGCTGTGAATATGCTCTAAAACTGGCAATAACAACTGTATCAGTTGCAATACTTCCGGCTCTGTGAAAGTTCGACCAACAGCTAGCCGTTCATCCAGTAAAGTTCGGTATGTCTGGCCTGCAACGTAATCCTCCACCAAAAATAAGCGCTGGTCTTGCTCAAATCTTTCCCGGAATTTAGGCACTTGCGGGTGTTCTATTTGATACAAAATGGCAGCTTCTCGGTGAAAAAGCTCTTGCGCCTTCTCTAAAGCCAAAGCCTCCGTTGCTGTTGAAATCAATTCCTTGATCGCGCAAAGTTCGTTAAAGCGCCTCTGGTCTTCTGCCAGATAGGTTCTACCAAATCCTCCTTGTCCGAGAATTTGAATTATGCGGTAACGGTTTTGCAAGACAGTGCCAACTTTAATGGGTGGTTGCATGATCGATTGATTGAGTGTAGTAGCAACTGCGGAGGAAGTGACCCCCAGTTAGGAGTATAAGCAAAGTCACGCTTTAAGTCCCGTTATGTAATTCTGAGAACACATGAAGAATCCTAAGTTCCAAGTACTGTACATGGATAGCGGGGCGTTTAGCCAGTACTGAGTTAATACCCCTTCCCCCTGCCCC
>NZ_NOLI01000275.1:0-4277 GCF_002245975.1 Nostoc sp. 'Peltigera membranacea cyanobiont' 213
TGATATTCTCCATTGAGTACTTTTTGTAGTTCTGATGCCAGAGCAACATCATGTAAACTGACGACTAATTTTAAGTGCCAAGCCTTACGGTGTGGGAGATGTGCCAATGCACCCAATAAAGTTAATAATGCGTTGTTGACTTTATTTTCATTATTGTCTGTGTTGCGGTCAAAATAATTCCCTGTCCGGTAAGCAGACTCTCCAACGGTGTAAGCAGTACCGTTGAAAACTACACGTCCAGGTACATCTTCCATCTCGGCATTGGTTATATAGCTGGGGACACGAACTACTTCAAAGCCATCGACTAAAAGTTTAAGACTTCCGTAACCGTTATCGAAACCCGCAGGAAAAATTTTTTGCAACGTGTGAATGTTTGACATAGGCTCCAAGTAATAAACTTTAATTTGTGAAAGTTATCTGTTCAGAGAATTTGGGGGAGTAGGGGAGAGAAGAATAAAATAACTCCCCCTTTTTGATCCAGACTCAAGAGTTTATCATAACCCCTTGGGGGCTAAGTGGGGTACACAATATCAAAAAGTCAGATGTACCCCATTTAGCACCTATATATATCCTATATAGGGGTCAAAATGTCACTAAAGTCCTGAGCTATTGTTGGGGTATATATAGCCCCCATTTAGCCCCCAATAGGAATTTTTGAAATCTTTTCTATCAACGGAGCAGAAATTAATTTAGATAATCGTTGACTCTTTGATTTATACTTTACTGTCAATATTTTATTGAAAAGCAATTCAGTCTTGATCTATAACTGCTTGCTGACTAGGTAACGAGTGCGTTATTACTTGCTTACAGGTTCAGCTTTCTCTACTGAATTATCATTCACACCCAAAGTCAATTCCAAAGGAGTTTTTTGGGGGTAAGCTTTTACCACTTGTCGATAAACATCATAATTAGTAGGTAGTGTCTGCTGAGAATTACCCACTCCATAAGTCAGTTTGTACTTTACATCTTTCACTAATTCAGGTTTTCCTATCTCTTCTTGAGGTCTTTTACGTTGTTCAACTTCATCAACACTTGGCCGCGGCGGTAAAGTAGGCCACCATAACCCTCTGTCATCTGGGCCAACAACGGCTCCTGCCGGTTTCAATCCATTCCGATTCAACATTGAAGTATTCGCAAAGATTTCAATGCGTGGCTGTGGTTCACTAGTTAGGTTATTGGCATATTTAACTTGCCAGGTGTAACTGGTGAGTGCGGTAGCTTCATACTGTTCAGCAGTAGTAGTGCTGCAACTAGTTAGTGTCAGTGCCGTTAGTGCAGTAATTAAGGGTAAAATTTTCAACTTTTGCATTATCAATCGTAAATATCTCTTACTAATCACTCTTGAAGAGGGAGTGTACCATCATTGCTGCCAAGGTGAATGTATCGCCGTAATCGAAAGCACTTCCCTTGCTTGCAGCCTAATGGCTGTTTGCTCACAGTTAGGGCATTTTACCTTTGTGAAAATCACTGAAGGTCGTCCTTTGTACTCGCCCATTACGGGATCTCCTGTGTACTCGCTGATTATCCCCTGCAAGCAGTGGTAGCACTCGAATATCACACGCCCTACCTCCAAGTTGCAATCCAAGAATTGCATGTGCTGGCAGGGTTCTGGCGGTAATTCTGGTTCTTCGGAGCGGTCTTGAAAGGGTATATGAGGTTTGGCTGCTGGTGGTAAATCTATTTTTTTCTTGTTGCGCTTGCCAGTCACCTGCGGCTCAACTTTTGGCCGCTTTATGGGTTTTTCATTGACAGGGACATGGCCGGGCTGTTGGCCAGTTGTGAGTTCTTCCGGCAAATTGTCATCAGCCAGGGTAGGGCTAAATTTGGAAATTTGACCGTTGAGCTTTGGCTCTTGTTTCTCTGGTGTTTTAGATGGACGCTCGGTAGATTTCATTAGTCTTTCTGTCAGAGGGGTTACTTGTATTCGTTTTATTTAACCAAAACGTTTTGGTTAACTTTATTTTCATTCTTTTTTTAGAATCAGTGATAACATCAAGCCATATATTTTGGTTGATTGACTTATTTCGATAATTGTAAAGCCGTCCTGCAAGGACGGGGTTTCAGGCCCAGAGGTTTCGATGAAGACTAATACACTTGTTGCAAAGTGAGAATTGCTCCTATGGTAAAATCCAAGCCTACGAAGACTACGACCAAATCTGAAAAGCTTCCTAAAATTTTGGCATTTGCTAACCAGAAAGGTGGAGCAGGGAAATCAACAGGAGCAGTTCATGCTGTTGATTGGTTTACCCAGATGGGGTATTCCACTATTTTAGTTGATGCAGATGGGCAGGAAAGCTCATCAAGTTGGTTGAAGGATCTGAACTTACCTTGTAAGGTCATTGGTGATCCAGAGGTTTTATTTGACGAACTTCCAAAGTTAGCAGAGTCTTATGATGTTGTAATTGTTGATGGCCCAGGAAATGCAAGTGAGGTGACAAAAGCAATTTTGATCCGTTCTAATTTAGTACTTATTCCTTGCAGGGACTCCATGATCGATTTAGCAAGTACAGGTAAAATTGTACAATTTGTGCGTCAAGCAAAGGAAATTCGAGGAGGGCTACCGATAGCAGCGATTTATCTAAATGCAGTAAAAGACAACACTATTTTGTTACGAGAAGCTAGAGAAGCTTTGCAAAGCGGTATTATACCTTTGCTTAATACTACCCTTCCTGACCGTCAATGTATTAAGGATGCACCTGGACAAGGTAGTACAGTGTTTCGTATGAAGGGAGAAGCTCCTAAAGCGGCGGCAAGTGCTTACGTCAAAATCCTAACAGAAGCTTTGAAGTTATTTGAATCAGAATCATGACTCGACGAAAACTCAAGGATAATATTGCTAACAATGAAGAACTGAATTTTGTCTTTGGACAAGCCACTACTCAGGAAATTGTACAAATAGCGGAAATAGCTCAAGAACAAATCATTCCGCACAGCGCAATTGTTTGTACATTCACATTTATTCCAGATGGCAAACCAGTTCGGCATTACTATGATTTAGAAGAGCTACAACAATGGGCGCTAAATGATATTCAACCCAATGGAATTCGTTCTCCTCTATGGGTACGTCCCCATCCCACTCAATCTGAAAAATATGAGTTGGTTGCAGGACTTCGGCGATTAAAAGCAGCAGCGATACTAAAATTGGAAGAGATACCAGTCAAGGTTTTTGATTGGGATGATCATACCGCTTTTTATGCTGCGATATCAGAAAATACAAATCGTCGTGACTTCAGTGCTTTAGAGGAATTAGACAACACCTTGCGAGTGCTTGAAATTCAACTGGGCTATGAAACTGAGCAAGTTGTTAGTTTTCTTTACCGAATGAACAACGCAACAAAAAATACTGTTAACCAAAACGTTTTGGTTAGTCAAGAAGCTGAACTTGTTCAACAGGTATTTAATTCATTCGGGCGAATTACTTGGCAATCATTCGTTGCAACTCGACTTCCCTTATTTAAAAAACCAGTAGAAATATTGAATGCTATTCGTCAAGGTAAAATTCATTACACTAAAGGAATTTTGATTGCTAGTATCAAAGACAAAGATAGCAGGCAAAAAGTTTTAGAAGAAGCTATCAATAATTTCCTTAGCCTTTCTGAAATCAAGCAACGAGTTAAAGCATTGAATGGTAGTAAAAAAGCACTGTCCGAGTCCGAACCTGTAAGCCTGAAACAACGCTTAACTAACACGATTGAGGTGGCAAAGAAAAACAAGATGCTTTGGAATGATCCGAAAAAAACTCAACAGCTAGAAAATCTGCTTAGTCAGCTTGAAGCGATTGTCAAAAATTGAAAATAGAACTGGACTTAATAGTAAGACAAGAGCAATAAATTCTTACTTACATTCATAGTAGTTACAAAATTGTCTATTGTAATAAATAATACGAAAGTGAACATTATATGCCGTACCATTGCTAAGTTTAGCCTGTATAAAATAATACCATTATAGAGTTTGCCTCTTGGCAACTTAACTCAATTCGTTTTGTAATAAAGGGTAAATATAGCAGTAGCTAGATATTAGGGGCAAAATGGGTTGAAAGTATTATTGTATAAGCTTTTTAGCTATCACTTTTAGATAAATCATTCAAGTCATGCTTGCTCCTTGTTAGACAAGCCTATAACGAAAGAATAAGAGCTTTAGTTTTGTCATTGGCATACTACAAACCACGATTTTAGGTAAATTTGTACTATTTTACCCCTGGTGTCAGCTACGCTATATCTGCCCCGTGTTGGAGGAGTTGCTAGAATGATTGACCATGACAGGCTTTTCAAAGAATT
>NZ_NOLI01000276.1:0-4250 GCF_002245975.1 Nostoc sp. 'Peltigera membranacea cyanobiont' 213
TAGCAAATATTGCCGAAACCGATATTAGCAAAATTAAGGTAGGGTGTAGGGGAAGAAGTGATGCAATATTCTTCACGAATGGCACGCTTGGTAAGCGTAAATTGCTGGTATTCCTGGGTTTTGGGTGTCGGGTGTGGGGAATTAAGAATGTGTTGAACTGCTTGACGTACTTCCATTCAATTGTCTTAAACACTACACCCCACACCCTACACCCTACCCCCTACACCCCATACCCTGTTTTCGGTCAACAATGGACATTAATCGGGCTAACCAACATCAGCAAGTGGCAAGGGAAGATTTAGTCATGTTCATTAATGCCTGCCTCTCCTGCACAGGACAGCGTGAGTTCTATGGTGATGGTTACGGGCAGCGCGTATCTATTGACTTTTTGCACGACTATATTTTAGGTAATTACCGCTTACTCTATACCCGAACATTGGCAGCAGGGATTAACCACTTCAACCAAGCGCAGATTATCCTCAAATTACTAGCAACAGGAAAACATACACCCCCTGAACATCGACAAGAAGAAGGTGCATTAATTGCCGCAGCATTAACAGCCTTACCACCACAGCGAGGTTGGGAAGTATTGCAACAATTGCGGAAAAGAAGTATCAATAATCGTCGTAGCAGAGCGATCGCTCGTGATTATCTCCAGCAAAAACGTGACATAAACTTTGATGCTGTGAAGTATCGCTCGAAATTTAGAGCGATCGCTTCCCATGCTCACCTCACCCTACCAGGGGAATTAGGTAATTTTCTCTTTGGGAAATGGAAACAGCAAGTTTATCAAACAGAGCTATTCGAGACATTTCGCCAAGCACACTATAGCGCTCAAGCAGTTTATCAACTACCCTTTACAGTTGCCGAAGGTTTAGCAGCGAAACATGGAATTAAACGAGAGGTCTTTTTATCCCGTATTCAAGAGCAAATGACCTTGAATGAGAAATTGCGCTTTCAAGGTTCAGCCAACCGCACAGAAGTAGAAATCGACATTAATTTAGGTCGTCTCCCCCTAACTCGTTTGGCGCTGTATATCCTATCCTTGTCATTGGATACTCGCAAACAGCAGTGGGATATTTTAAACCAAGCATTAGAGAAATCTGCTGCCTTCACATTAAGAAAATCACCTCTAAAACTAGGACGAGTAGCCGCAGTTCTAGATTGCAGCTACTCCAGTTCCGGTTCAGCCGAAAAACATCGTCGTCCTCTAGGGGTAGCCTTAGCTACTCATTACTTACTAAAAGCAGCATCCCAGGAATACCAAGCTTTTTGGACAGCATCAACCAGCGATCCACTGCTGATTCTACCTCGTGGACAAACAGACCTAGCTACTCCCCTACTGGATGCTTTGGACTGGGGCGCAGATTTAGTAGTACTTGTCACCGATGGTTGGGAAAATGATCCCCCCAGTGGAGCATCGGAAATTCTACGTGTATATCGTCATCATTTAGACCCGGAACAAAAAACTTCCATTATTCATTGCAATCCTGTTTACAATGCCGATGACTTTTCTTTACACCCCCTGAGTCCCGCAATTCCCACAGTAGGATTACGGGATGCAGAAGATTTACCTACGATGTTGGGCTTTGCCCGGTTTGCTGAAGGTTCTGCGTCTTTAGCTGAACTGGAAGCATATTTAGCAGAGCGAGTCAAGCAAATGTTAAGGGTGTAGGCTGTAAGGTATAGGTGTACTTCATATAGTTGAAAACCGTTGTAAATATTCCACTATGGCCAAAGACCTATTCCACCAAGCCGTCAAGCAAGCCTTAATCAAAGACGGATGGACAATTACTAGCGATCCATTAATCATTCGCATCGAGCGCGTTAAACTAGAGATTGATCTTGCTGCTGAAAAAGTATTTGCTGCTGAAAAAGATGAGCAGAAAATTGCTGTAGAAGTTAAAAGCTTTATCAATCCCTCCGTCATTACTGACTTTCATAATGCACTAGGGCAGTTTCTCAACTATCGCCTTGCCTTAGAAATGACTGAGCCTGATCGTATCCTCTATTTAGCTGTTCCTATTGATATTTTTAATACTTTTTTTCAGGAGCGTTTTACTCAAGCGGCAATATCACATTATGCCCTAAAAATAATAGCATATAAACCGAATACAGAGGAGATAATCGAATGGAAAAACTAGCCAAATATCGCCAAATTGTGCGCGAATTATTAATTGCCCATGCCACCCCAAACCCCCCAAACGAACCAAATATTGAATGTCAACTCATTTTTGATACAGAACACGATCACTATCAAATTCTAGATATTGGTTGGCAAGAGTTTAATCGTATTTATGCCTGTTACATTCATTTAGACATTAAAGATAATAAAATTTGGATTCAGCACAATATGACAGAAGCCGATATTGCTCAAGAGCTAGTGGAAAGAGGAGTTCCAGCTTCAGATATTGTTTTAGGCTTGCATCCCCCATACAAACGTCCTTATACCAAATACGGTGTTGCTTAAAGTTAATAAAAATAGACACACCATCTTATGGCATCCAAAAGCAATCTGTTAGCAGACATATCACTTAAAGGACTAGAAATTGCTCCTTCTCAAATACGGGGAGCAGTGCGGATTGTGCCATTATTGCGCCATCAGGTACGTAACGACTTGCGCTTACTGCGTCGTAGCTACGATGAAGATTTAGCAGTTGTTTCCTTAGCAGGAGAAATGACAGCACCAGGAATGAAATATTTTTCCTATGTTCCTCACGGACTAGTGTTGTCTTGGACTAATGACGGCAGTCCTGTGGGGGCTTTTGGGGGACAGCTTTTTAAAACAGATGGTAAACAGCTAAACTATGGTTGCGCCAGTGTCCGGTTGATGCACCGGATGGTGAAGCGGGAATCTAGTAATCAACTGAGATTTTTGCCACTCCACTTGGCAATGGAAGGCTTTTTATCAATGTTTTTCTCTGGCCCTGATATCGCCTGGAGTGAATATTCTAAGTATGCCCTTTCTCATGGGTTGGGTAGCCGAATGGAAAGCTCTTTTAGTGGACGTTACATTGCTGGACTTGAAGATGCTTTGCGGGTATTTGAAATTCACTCTCGACAGGTTGGGGTATTAGTATTTGTTGCCGAAGCATTAGCATCAGCTTTTGTAGTACCGACACCAGAGGACTATCGACTTTTGCACAATAGCTTGTTAGAAGATTTCTATGGTGAGTTATTGTACCAATACGCTTTACTGCACGATACTACTTTGACCATGAGTGTATCTTTAGATGAGTCAAAAATTAATGATTTAACAACTTTGAGAGCAGCAGTACAAAATATACGTTCAGATTGGGCATCGTTTCAGGGTTTCATGGCAGAGGGACTGTTAGGACGCAAGTTAATTTCCCAAAAAGTCTATACTGCTGGTTCGTTCATGTTACAAAGATTTATTACTGACCTCAACCCCAATGAAGAAAATCATATTGGGGAAGCGATTATTCGAGAGAATGGTGAATTGGAGTATTTGAAGACTTATCGCTTATCAGGTATGCAGACTCGCCGAGTTTATTTGCTGAGTCAGTTAGCAGAGCATAATTGGAATTTGGATGCTACAGCTAGTAAATTGGGCAATACACGAGAGGAATTTGTGCTGCGTTTAGAAAAGGTGGGTTTTGGCTATTTGCTCAATGCAGAAGTACGACAAGCAGCATTGAAAAAAGTCAAGGGTAAAAGGTGATATTGTCTTGCTAAGATTCAGCATTAATTTGTAAAACTTTGATTTCAATACATTTGCCAATTTCTGAAATAGTAAGCTATCGCGCGTATAACTTGCACTTTTTAGGTCTGCAACCATTGGTAACTCTAGAATGCTCTGGAAAATTACAGATGCAACACCTTATAAACTTACTTAAACGGGGTAAACACAACCTAAAAAAGCGAATAAAGGCTGCCAAAATCTACCAGCAAACACTGAATATTCTACGCAGTGAGCAACAAGATATCCAACAATATTTCGCTTCTTAAAAGCTACCAGCCTCTTATCCTTGCAATCCGGGTGTTTGATAAACTCGTGTTGGGAAATTTTCTAAAACATCAGTTTCACTGTTATTAGACTCATGTGCAGGTGCTACATCTTCCTCTGGTAATGGCAACATCCGCGCTGCTGACTCAATCCGTTCATGTAATGCTTGTGTTAGCGTTTTAATATCTGGAATTGTCACCTGACTTTCTAAAGCAGGTTTAACTTGTGTATCCCAAAGAGACTCACTATCATGCGCCCGTTTTTCATCGGCTTTGGACACAGG
>NZ_NOLI01000277.1:0-4163 GCF_002245975.1 Nostoc sp. 'Peltigera membranacea cyanobiont' 213
ATCTTGCCCGCCCAGTTAAAGAGGGCGGGCAAGATGCCCACCCCACAAGATTGGATAATTTATTTGTTGGAAGTCCCTAATCGGAATCGCTATTCTTACCCTTGTATCTGTATTTGTGGGAAAATTTAATGTAAATAATTAAAGTAATATGTCAGAAACACCTCAAGACGATCGCATTTGGATTGTGACGGATGAAACGCCGCAAATATCGATTCCTGACGGTGTTAAAGGCGGGAGTATTAATAGAGGCAGTTGGGGAGATGAAACTATCCCCGAAAGTACTGGTAGCAAAGGGGTAAGGGATGCCGTTAAGGTTAGCGCTCAAACATTAGAGCAAAATATGACTCACTTTCTCAAAGTTGTGGGAAGTTTGTTTAGTCAACCTGAACAGCAAGCAAAAGTTAACTCCAGAATGCAGCTAGATGAAATTGAGCTATCGGTGGAGATTAGTGCAGATGGGGAAGTTAAATTAATTGGTAATGGTGCCAAAGCTGGGACTAAAGGAGCGATTAAGCTGAAGTTTAAGCGCCAAGAATCACAGTGAGATGGCAAAAAATTGGGCGATCGCGATCGGAATTAACCAGTATGATTATCTGCAACCGCTAAACTATGCCAAGCGGGATGCACTGTTAATGCAGGAGTTTCTGAGCAATGAAGCCGGTTTTGAGCGGATATTCTTCTTCTCTGATGACTCCCCTGAACTTGCTGGAAAATCGACTCGCCCAACTCGCACTAACTTGCTGCGAGTCTTGCGGCAGTTATTTGACAATCCTTTTATGGGAGCAGGGGATAATTTCTGGTTTTTCTTCAGTGGTCATGGGATAAGATACGCTGACCGTGATTATCTCATGCCCTGTGATGGCGATCCAGAGGATATTGAAAATACGGCAATTGCGATTAATTTTGTGAGTGAACGTCTGCGTCGCTGCGGTGCTGATAATGTTGTCTTGATTCTGGATGCTTGTCGCAATGAAGGCAAAAAAACAGGTGAAGGAATTGGGCGACAAACCGCAGAAGAAGCACGTCAACAAGGAGTTATCAGCATTTTTTCTTGTATTCCCCAGGAGTATTCTTATGAAATTGAGGCTTTACAACAAGGTGCTTTTACCACTGCATTGCTAGAAGGGTTAGGAATTCAAGGTAAATGCGCTACTGTTGAACGCTTGGAGCAATATCTCAAATTTCGTGTGCCTGAACTGGTTCGCCAGTATAAGAATACAAGGCAAACGCCTTATGTGATTGCTGAACCTGTTAATAAATCCCACCTAATACTTGTGTCGCGATATGCAACTCTAGCGGATATTGCCACGTTAAAAAATGATGCTTACCAAGCAGAAGTAAACAGGAATTTAGATTTAGCAGAGCAATTATGGATTCGGGTATTAGCTGCGGCTTCAGGGCAAGATATGGAGGCGGTGAGAAGTTTACAAAGAATTGAACGGTTGCGAAATAGTTCTGCAATTCCTGATTTACCTCAGCAAACAATTCCACAAGCATCTAAGTCAGTCACAAATACACCTATAAGTAAACCTCCTCAAATTCCAACTTCCAAGCCAACCCCACCATCCCCGATTAATAATACTCAGACTTCTGGTGCGGGGCAATTTCCAATATCTACTATTTCAACACCTTCAACACCTGCTTCGCCATCAAACCTAATATTACCTAACTGGTCACGACGACGTGTAATTCAAACTGCTGGATTTGCAGTTGCTGGGTTGGGTTTGACAATTGCAATACCACATTTTTGGCCATTTGATTCAGGAAAAACCAGCCCAAGCAACACCAATCAAACACCAGGAAATGTACAGGTAAACATCACCAAGCGCATTACCAGTGACGCAAAAGACTTTGTTGAAAACTTAGGAAATGGTATCACCCTGGAAATGGTGCAGATACCAGGAGGAACCTTTATGATGGGTTCGCCGGAGGGAGAAGCAGGAAGATATGAAGATGAAAGTCCACAGCATCAGGTAAAAGTGCCTGGGTTCTTCATGGGTAAATATGAAATCACCCAAGCACAGTATCAAGCAATTATGAGGATAAATCCTTCTCAATTTAAAGGTGAAAAACGACCTGTAGAACTAGTTAGTTGGGATGAGGCGGTAGAGTTTTGTAAAAAGTTGAGTCAGAAGAACACAGAACACACCTACAGGCTACCCAGTGAAGCAGAATGGGAATATGCTTGTCGTGCTGGAACCAAGACTCCATTCTATTTTGGCGAAACGATTACCACAGATTTAGTTAACTACGATGGTCGCTATCCTTACGGCTCTGCACCAAAAGGGGAATATCGTCAACAAACAACAGATGTAGGAAAATTTCCGCCTAACTCTTTCGGTTTATACGATATGCATGGTAATGCATGGGAATGGTGTCTAGATGTATATAATGAGAATTACCAGGGTGCGCCAAAAGATGGTAGTGCGTGGCTGACTGGTAAAGATAATAACAGAAAGCTGCTGCGTGGCGGTAGTTGGGTCAAGGATGTCAGTTATTGCCGTTCTGCCGCTCGCCCTTGGAACGCGCGCACGAATCGTAACAACAATGTTGGTTTTCGCGTGGTGGCGGTGGCTGTGGCGTGAGTACTCCCCAAAGTCAGAGTTGATAAATGGGAATTTATCGAGCGTACATCAGGGAGTCCAGACCTGAAGCAGTGAGGAAGGCGACAACCTCCGAATATAAAACCGAGTCGGATAGCTTGGTAGGTTGCAAAACCGAACAGTTGTTCGACTCAATTAGTTTTGCAACATTTAAAAGAAACTTCTAAAATCTAGCTCGTTTTTAATTGTTCTAATTTTTGTCTAATCAAAATTTCAACTTCTTCAATCTCAGCATTCGATTTTGGGATATCAAAAGTCTCTGGAGACGCTTCAGATGTAAAGCGGTCAACAAAAGCACGAAACGCTGCTTTGTTGTCGGGGTGAGCAATGACGAAGGCTCTTAACTCAGTTTTGCTCATGCTGCTAAATTCTGGCTCAATCACAAGAACCTCCAAAGACCATTGCGATAGATTTCTATCTCTATGTTATCTCCTGCCAAAATAAACACATGACCTGTTTATTCATCGAGGCGGACAATGTAAATAGGAGTGAATGTATTGGTCAAAGATTGACATAGTATGACACACCTGATGCCTTGTTCAGCAGTTGGCAAGATTTGTATACCTCATAACCGCATAGCTTGGAATCAAAATAGCAGGTAAGGGGAAAATATCAAACCATCTATAGCAATCCTAAATGAGTTGTGAAAATCGAGAGACTCAGATCCCCGACTTCTTTAAGAAGTCGGGGATCTTATTGTTCACGACTGATTTAGGACTGTTTGGTTTACTACTAGACGTGGTTTCTTACGGTCTGATCTGCGCGTTCCACCAGCCATCTCATACTCATCACTATTTTTGCCATAGCGAGATGCAACATTCAACAGCATTTGCTCAGAATAAGTATTCAACTCACGTTCTGCTTCTATTAATGCATTGTGTGTCTTATCTACTATTGTTTGTGCTTGATTATAAGCGGCTAGCTTTTCTCGTAACTCAATTACTTTAGTGTTGTAAGTAGCAATTGAAAACCCATTACTAAAGTCTAACTGAGGGTTAATTGTCTGCATTCCTTCAATCCGTCGTTCAGCTTTGGTCAGTGACATAGAGTTTCGTTTACGTTGCGTCATATAGTTTTCCTGTTTGGATTAATTTATAAATAACCCCGATCTTATACACTGAGTTATTTATATATCATCAAAATACGCAACAAGCAGATGCACTAGCCACAGTGAAGTTACAGAAAAATAAAAGCATTGGATGGCATTAGCCAACTAGATAGATGCGGGTATATTTGCTGAAATTCGTTGAGAAAAGCTAGTTTTGAAGTCGCAAAAGCTAGTTTTGAAGTCGCAAAAGCTAGTTTTGAAGTCGCAAAAGCTGGTTTTGAAGTCGCAAAAGCTGGTTTTGAAGTCGCAAAAGCTGGTTTTGAAGTCGCAAAAGCTGGTTTTGAAGTTGCAAAAGCTGGTTTTGAAGTTGCAAAAGCTGGTTTTGAAGTTGCAAAAGCTGGTTTTGAAGTCGCAAAGCTTTTATATAGTTTACAAAGACGTGATTTATAGCATTTCCTAATCACATGAAGTACATCATAGCCCCCTCATCGCTTGCGGGGAGGGGGTTGGGG
>NZ_NOLI01000278.1:0-4090 GCF_002245975.1 Nostoc sp. 'Peltigera membranacea cyanobiont' 213
CCCCTTAAAATGATTATCATTATTGTTTAAAATTGGATTCTTGGTTTTTGTTGATTAATTTATTCTTTGGAAGTCCCCAACCCAATTCCCAAGCCAGCATTAGGGTTTCAAAAATATCAACAGCTGTGAGAGAACGCTCTGGTTCGTCGGGGAAATAAACTCCAGCGTTCAGATTAAACAGTAGTTCCATTGAAATTCCTGTATCAATCCATTGTTGGATTGTGGCGATCGCTCTCACCACTTTTTTCTGATCTAGTGTCTTATTTTCGACATAGAACCATAGATTATCCCGAATGTAAGGCGGTGCGATCGGTACTGAACCCTTTGCCCACTTTTCATAAAAGAATTTGCTGTAAACGGGTAAAACACTGGCTGTACAACCCTGAACTAAAGATGAAGAAGTGTTGGGTGCGATCGCTGTAATATGTGAATTGCGAATACCATGTTGTTTGATATCCTGACTCAATTTTGCGAAGCGTTCTGGAAGACTAGCGTGTTGCAAAAACCATTCTACAGGTTTTGCTCCGATTAAATGTCCCTTGCTCCATTCACTACCCACAAAAGCAGGATACGCACCTCGTTCCTTAGCAAGGAACATTGATGCAGATGTGCAATAGTAACCAATGTCTTCAAATAAATTACTGATTTCCTGAAGATGGGTGTAGGTAAGATGACGTTTTGCTAACCAGTCGGCTAATCCCATACAGCCCACTCCAATTGTGCGATATTTGGCGTTGTGGGTGGCACTGGCAGCAAAGGGTGGTGAGGTGAGTTCAATCGTGTTATCTAATATACGTACTGCAATTTGACAAATCTCTGCTCGTTTCTCATCCTCAAGATTTGCCAGATTGATACTTACGAGATTACACGTATGTGCTTCTTCACCCGGTTTCACATTTGACCACGATTCTTGGCACAGGTTTCCACCTGGAATATAGCCCTCATGCTGATTGGGATTAGCTCGGTTCGCGGTATCTTTAAACCACAGGTAAGGCATCCCGGTTTCTAACTGGGTTCGCATCACTTGTTTGAGTAAAAGACGAGCATTCACCCGTTTGTAAAGTGTAATCTTGCTTTCTAAACTGGCTTCGATTTGAAGATAAGCCTTTTCAAATTCTTCACCCCATAAAAGAGCCAATTCAATGCCTAAACGAGTTTGTACTTCATAAGGATCAACTAACGTCCATTCTTCATCGGCTGCTACTCGCCGCATAAATTCGTCACTGACAACCAGTTGCGGGAACACGTCATAAGCTTTGCGTCGCCCGTCCCCATTCTCGGTTTGCATTTCCAAAAATTCGGGCAAGTCCAAATGCCAAACATCCAGACTGACAGTGACAGCACCTGCTCTGCGTCCACCTTGATTAACTGCGATCGCTGTATCATTCAACAATTTAATCCAGGGAACCACGCCACCAGAGGAATTAGCTTTCCCCATCACCCAACTACCAGTAGCCCGAATGCGAGACAGATTTACGCCCACACCGCCACCATTTTTGGAAATCCGAGCTGCATCATGAATCCCATCAAAAATGCTTTCCAAATTGTCGTCCATCGCCGTAATGAAACAACTGGCAAGCGACCCATTAGGAATCCGCAAATTCGCCAGAATGGGGGTTGCCAAAGATATTTGACGATTCGCTAACGCTTCATAAAATTGCTTTGCCCAGGTTAATCGATTTTCTGGTGTTTCCACGGAAGCAATCAATAATGCACAAGTTAAAAATGCTTCTTGGGGTAGCTCATTCGCCAAAAGATATCGCTTCGTCAGTAATACAGCTCCGGCATAATCATAGTCGGCATCCGAGTCGGGATTGATCCAAGTGTTAGCAATCTCTAATTCTGCATCTGTGTAGATTAAAATGCGGCGATCGTATTGTTCTGATAAAACTTTTGTTTGTACAGTCCGAGCATAATAACCGTACTGATAGCCACGACTAACTGTTATTTCTTTCCACAAACTCCAAATATGTAATCGCCCTGCTACATAGCGCCAATCAGGTTCTTCAGGACTACACAAATCCAAAGCACAGCGAATTAAATTATCTTGAATTTCTCGCGTGGTAATTCCAGGACGCAATCGAGTTGTCAGATGTGCTTCTAAAGCAATAGAATTTGCTGAAAGTCCGCAACAAGCCCAATTAACCACTGTGCGAATTTTATTAATTTCTAACGGTGTTGTCGAACCATCACGGCGAACAACATGGATATCCGTTGTGGAGTCCTCAAAAAGTGTGGATGAAGCTTGCATACAAGATGTGTTGATGAATGGTAGAAAAATAATTGCAAAAATGCAAAATAATTGTTAACTAGGTTTGGCAAAAAGACATTTTCTATGTTGTTTAATTTGCTCACCAAACAGGGAGTAGGGAGTAGGGAGTAGAGAGTAGGGGGAAGAGGAAAATACCCTACTCCCTCTCCCCTACTTTATTTTTGGGCATAAATAAATTTAGGAGCTTTAAGGGGGAAGAGGAAAATACCCTACTCCCTTTCCCCTACTCCCTACTCCCTCTTGAAAACCAGTTAAGTAAATCTTCAATAGCTGTAAAATCTAATAAAGCTTCACCAAGTGATTCTAATTGCTCTAAAGAAAGAGTTTGAATGCGCTCCCGAACCTCTTGAGGTAACTCTCCTACCCGTTTTTGTAGTTGCCGTATTACAAGAGTTTGTCCTTGTTCCTGCTTTCCTTCTTCCTTCCCACGCTCGTAGCCAATGCGTTCGCCTGTGGTAATGTAGCTCATAGTCCGCTCCTGCTCAAATTGCTTAAACTCTTGCCAAAATTCTGCTTCCAAGGCTTTTGGTAAAATCATAACCCAATCAATAAATCGGTACAGGTTACGAATGTCCCTTTCCTGTAATCCTAATTCATACAACCGACGAATTAAGCTAAATTTCCAAGTTTTACGTTCTCCTGGCTTTTTACTTGTTTGCTGTGTTTTCAAATGCGCCATGACTACGGTTGCAAATGGATTGTCACTGGCTTCTAATTCTGCCCAATTATTTTGATAATCTAAAAGCTTGACGATGCCAAATTCAAAGTTAAGCCTAGTATCGGGGTAATTATAACTATATTGATTTGGTCGCCATGTCAACAAACAGGGAGTAGGGAACAGGGAGTAGGGAGTAGGGAGTAGGGAAGACGGCATTGGTCGGGGCTTGAAACCACTGGCCTTTGCTCTCGTCTTAAAAGACGGGGCTTGAAAGACAGGAGGTTGTACGTGTTGCGTCTTTTTCCCCTACTCCCTACTCCCTACTCCCTACTCCCGCCCCAACGGGGCTTGGTCAAGTCAGTATCGCACAAAATCGCCAAACTAATGGCAGGTTTGGCAAATTTATCAAAAATTCGTAGGTTGTAAGAAAACATTCTTTCTGCAAAAATATCTTCTGATTTTGCCTGAATTTCTACATGGATTAATAGCCAAAGTTCTTGACCTTGAATTTGCCATACTTTGACTAATTTATCTGCATATCGCCTACCAAGTTCTCCTTCACCAAAACAGGGAGTAGGGAGTGGGGAGTAGGGAGTAGGGAGGATATTGAACAAAACAGGGAGTAGGGAGGATATTGAACAAAACAGGGGTTTCCCTACTCCCTCTTCCCTACTCCCTACTCCCTCGTTAAGAGCTATTTGCTGAAATTCCTTATCGAGAAATTCGTGGGGACGTTCCCAATTAATTAATGCTGCTGTTTGGGGGAAGAAAAATTGCATTTCTTGGGGAAAGTAAGCTTCTAAAATTTCTTTCCACGGACTATCATTATCTGCTCTTTGAAGTTCCTCGGTCATCAGTTGATTGGTAGATGGTGGACTGACAAATGAATTAAGCTTTTTAACAATTTTTGCGTAAGTTATGAAAATGGTCTACGGAATAATGCCAGCGCTATGTCAGCAAACGCTGGCAACCCGAAAAAGTTTGTTGGGTTGAAAAATTTCTAGAAGAATTGTCCAATAAAAATCCAGAGCAAGCTTTGGTAAAGAATGAGACTTGCCCCGATTCATGACGAATGCCAGTATACCCGGATTTCTCACAAAGCTTGAAGAAATAGGGGTCAAAAACTGCCAAAATGTATATTGCAAAAGAATTCCAGCAGC
>NZ_NOLI01000279.1:0-3975 GCF_002245975.1 Nostoc sp. 'Peltigera membranacea cyanobiont' 213
TCGCGTAACTCAGTCAATGCCTTCCCTGCTTCAAAGAACGCTCGTTCTACCCTACGCTCCAAGTGCAGGCGATCGCTCTGCTCCTGCTCGGTCAATTCAGGTACTTCAACAGCAGCAATATCGATGATTGCTGAAGCTGGGTTTTCTGAAGGGGTAATGTCTGAGTTGATGGGCAGTTCTGGATTGCTTAATGCGGCAGAGGTGGCTTGTTTACGCTTACGGGGTGGGGTGTTCATGCTTCCACCTCTTCTGGCTTAAGTATGCTCAGGAACAAAAATACTTATGATGCCTCCTTATTATGTGTTAACCATAATACCTGAGTATTAGGTTTAGCTGGTTTACCAGGATTAGATAATTGCTCATTTTCGGCTTTTTGTAAACCTTTTGATTGAATATCCCCAGTTGTAGGGTCGCCATCATGATCAAAAGTGTAGTCAAACAAATCCCCAGGTGTAATTATTCGGTTATCACCTGCGGCTTGATACGCCTTTGTTAAACCATTACATAAACTGTTTAAAACTCTCCCACTGATCTGTTCAATTTCATCAGCGTTTTTCAGTTTTGAAATGGACGTTGGGTGGATACCCGAAAGTTCAGCAAGTTCTTTATTGCTGATTTTCTTCTCTGCCATTAATATTCTTAGCCGCCAACGAATCATCTTTTGAGAGTCTTTTTTTGTTTTCCTTACTCTCATAGTTTCCTCCACTAATGCTTTTATAGCTAGATCGCTTACTTAAAGCGATTCCTTCAAATATAGCAGCCATAACAATTAATATGCAAGCTTGACAAATATGTAGCGAGGTCGCTATATTTATAGATAGCAAAAAGCGACCGCACCTCTCTCGCAAATTGGAAGCGATCGCTTTTGCAAAACATCCGCCATACAGATGGCATAACCAATATAATGACATACCAAATCTACACTTATCAACATCTGCAACTGAAATCTATTGCCCGTCTGAAGCAAATCTACAGTGAAATCGCCTGTACAACCGAAGTAAGCGACAAACGCTGTAAGGATGCCTGGATTAGTGTGATCGCTGAATATCAGGCAAGCAAGATTCAGAAACTCGCCCTCGCTGCCCCCGACGAACAAGGCACAGCCCAAGCCGAACTCGACAGCTACATCGCTGACCAAGCCCAAGCCATAGCTCCCGAACCCCTCACAATAGTCGAAATCTCGTTTGACCATCACGAATATTACGCTGATGACAAACTGGTAGCCAGCATCAGCCATGACGACAACCACTTAACCCAACGCTGGGTAGTAATGGTCAACGATAAAGAAGTATTTCGTGCCAACACTCTAATGCGTTGCGATCGCTTCATCTGCACTCACTACAAAGACGGTTCATTACCTGTGCAAGAAGAAGCAGGGGTGCAGGGGAGCAGGGGTGCAGAGGGGAAAAACCTACAACAGCTTTCTCCTCTGCCCCTCTGCGCCTCTGCCCCGCAAGTTTCCTCTTCGACCGAAAACCAAATCATGGCGCATATCTTCAACGAGTGCCAGAATTATGGGTTTGAAATTCTCGATGATGGCATTTACAACAACAACGGCGTGAAACTGGGGCAAGTCGGATGCACTAACGGGAACTGGTGGGTGATTCAGGGTTATTCAGGTCAGCAGCAGTATTCTAACTCTGTCTATGATGCAGTGCGCTCATTATCGATGCTGGATGTGTCTACTGATAATAAATCCATTTTTGATGAATATTTTTTAGACCAACCGTTAGAACAGCTAACTGGCAATAAATTGCAACGGCTGCTGGAGAGAACGGAGTTAGTCACAGCGTAAGGAGTAGGCTTCGCCTGGGAAAAGGTTAAAGGGGAAAGGGGAAAGGTAAATTTCTTCATTCCCTTCCCCTTTGCCCTTTCCCCCTTTTTCCCTTCCCCTAATTATTAATTCACCAATCCCCATTAAATCAATGCAACCTACAATATCAATCCCCCAACACTGGGACTACCCTCGCTTTGCTTTGGAGCAGCGCACAGAACAAGGCATCATCTTGGGACTTTACTACTACCCATCTGGTACAGAATTGGCTGAACAATTTGATGATGGTTGGCGCTATGTACTGATGCCTAACAAGAATTCTGATGAAATATCGTACTTGCAAGAGAATCAAATCCAACCGATCTCTCCACAGGAATTGTTCACACAAATTACCGCAGAAATTGAATTCTATCAGCGTCGAATCTCCATCCTGCAACAACAGTTAGCTGTAGTAACTGGAGGTAGTAGTAATGGCTAATTCTACAGACAGTTTTGACCGTCGAGCTAATCATCTGCTGCGTTTACTTCAACTTTGTGGCGGTTGTGTTCCTCTGCACTCTCTCCAATGCCAAGTTTCAAATTCAGTTATTCAAACTCTGCTGGATAAAGAACTGGTGCAAGTACAGAACACGGGACGCGGTTTTTTGTTGGAGATTGCCGAGGATTTTTAGCTCTTAATAGAAGAGGAACCATTTATGAAACTCTACGCGAAAACTATTCCACAGACTTTACCCGATTGGGCAACCACCGTTACAAAGAGTGCAGATTTGTTTGAGGTTGAAATCAACGATGAACATCCGAATTTTCAATCTCTGCTTGAAGAGTTAGAAACCGAGATTGAACCAGGAACATTCGGTGTAAAGGCAGAAGATTTATGTTCAAGGCTCGGCATTGAAATGTCTAACCCTAATCTCGACCAGTTAGTTGAACAAGCCCAGACTCTGATATGCCTTATTGCTACGCACCCAGACTACAAACAATTGTTGGACGAGGGATATCAACCGGATTTAAACATTGCTGATGCTCAAACTGCACTGACTTATTTGCAATGGGAGTTAGAGCGCAATCGATAAGTTTTTAATTAGTACAAAAGCGTTCATCCAAAGGAATGCCATTACTTCAGATGAACGCACGGAAGTTTCTTTTCCGCTACAGAATTTCCATTATTGCACACAGAACACCAATCAATGAAACTTTAACCGAGGTAAACATGGTTACTCAAATCAAACTAGGTTTATGCAACCCTCCTGAACCCATCTATTTATTTGTCAATCAGGGGGAAGTAGATGGTGAATCTTTCGTTTGGTACAAGTTTAATATTAGCCAGGAGAAGAAAATCCCTGTTACCCAAAGAGCATTAACTGGGTACTTATCTGAACTGCGATTGACCACCAAAGAATTTAAAGGCAAGGACAATCTCAAACTCGATATTGTTGTCAGTGCCGATGAACTTTATGTAGTGAGAACTGGCATTGAAACCAATTTTGCTAAAAGCTTCCTTTTAGCTGCCTCATTAATCCAAGATTTCTCCAAACCATTGATTATCGTTGCTACTGCTGGCGACGAGAATACAGTTTTTTGATAACCCGCCACAATCAATTAAAAAACGCATTGCCGCTCTCGATACTGAAGCCATTAACTACTTATTGGGGAGAAAAGTATGATTGACAACATTAACGCACTTCAAACAAGTTGGTATCTTTCTCCACCTTGGCGTGGAACAATTCCACCTGTTGCAGTTAATTTACTGGAGAGAGTTTTCCTACGCACAACAAGAACATTTGGTTACTGCTGCGGTATGCAATGGAAACACGAATGTTGGATTTATTCAATTGATTGCGGTAAAGAAATACTCCACGCTACACAAAATCAAATCATCGGAACTGGAGAGTTAGAAACCATCACTGTGCAAAAACCTGCTTTTGTTCTAGGGCAAAGAGTGATCCTCTGCTCTCACGACAAAGGAACAAAGCAACGGCTGGTTTTGGGGATTGCGCTGGTGCATAATTCTTGGTTTTACATGGTTGAATTGATGTCGCCAACGTTAATTAAGACACCGACTATATCGAATCGCTTCTCCCTGGTTGGTGAAAAAAGTTTGGTGCGGGTAAATGTTTAATTCTCTCTAATCACACAACAAAAAATTATCACCCAACTAAAGTTATGTCACAAATTGAAATTGCCGAAATCATCGAACAGAT